>JALYYE010000021.1 GCA_030946735.1 Candidatus Dormiibacterota bacterium | reverse complement strand
CGACGGGCTCGAGGTGACGGTCGGCGATCGGGATGAAGGCGAGCTGGACTGGAGCCAGCCAGACCGGGAACGCGCCCGCGTAAGTCTCGATCAGGTAGGCCATGAAGCGCTCCATCGAGCCGATCGGGGCCCGGTGGATCATTACCGGTCGCGACATGGATTGTTCGGAGGTCACGTACTCCAAGCCAAAGCGCTCTGGCATCAAGAAGTCGATCTGATTGGTCGAAAGCGTGAATTCGCGGCCGATCGCGTCCTTGATCTGGACATCGAGTTTTGGTCCGTAAAAGGCCGCTTCGCCCGGCGCTTCCACAAATGGGTGGCCGGAGGCGCGGAGGGCCTCGCGAGCGGCGTCCTGGGCGCGTTGCCATACCGCTGGGTCCCCCATCCACTTATTGCTGACCTCATCGCGGAGAGAGAGCCGGAAATGAAAGTCCTTGATGCCGAAGGCCCGATACACCTGCAGGATCAGCTGGATGACCCGCTCGAACTCTTCGTTGAGCTGATCGGGACGGCAGAAGATGTGGGCATCGTTGATGGTAAAGGCCCGCACGCGAATCAGGCCCGAGACCTCGCCCGACTTCTCGTAGCGGTAGACCGTGCCCAGCTCGGCAAGACGTACCGGCAGGTCCCGGAAGCTGTAGGCTTTTCGCTGAAACACGCGGATGTGATGGGGACAGTTCATCGGCCGGAGCTGCCATTCCTCGTCCTCCATCTCGGAGGGGGCGTACATCGAGTCCCGGTAGCGTTCGAAATGCCCGCTTGTTTTGTAGATCTCGAGACGCGCGATATCGGGTGTCTTGACGTGCTGGTATCCCAGGCGCTGCTCCAGCCGAAGGATGAATTGCTCCATCTGCCGCCGGATAGCCGTGCCCCTGGGGGTTAGCAGCGGCAGCCCACGACCGACCATTTCATCGACCAGGAACAAATCGAGATCCTTTCCCAGTTTGCGGTGGTCGCGCTTGACCGCCTCCTCGAGCATCTTCAAGTGGCTCTCGAGCTCCTCGTTGGTGGGGAACGCGGTGCCATAAATACGGGTGAGCTGCTGGTTCTTCTCGCTGCCCTTCCAGTAGGCGCCGGCAATGGAGAGCAAACGGAACGCACCAAGCTGGCCGGTGGCGGCAACGTGCGGACCCAGACAGAGGTCGACGAAGTCGCCGGTCCGATACACGCGCGCGGTAGCGTCGGTGACCTTGTCCGCGATCAACTCGACCTTGAGCGGTTGCTGGAGCCGCTCGAAGAGCGCGACCGCGTCGGCGCGCGGGATCTCCTCCTTGACGAACGAGGGAGCCTGCTTGATGATTTCGCGCATTTTCGCCTCGATCCGGGGCAGTGCCTCGGGTTGCAGCCGGTCCTTGAAGGCGAAGTCGTAGTAGAAGCCCTCGTCGGTGGCCGGCCCGATGCCGATCACGGTGCCGGGAAAGAGGTCCAACACGGCGGCCGCCATCACGTGCGCGGTCGAATGGCGCAGGGTTTCGAGGTCTTCGCTCATGGCTCACCCCTCACAGGTGCAGCCGATTATACGGAGCGAGTTGGCACGAAACGGGCGGGCTTAAACAGCCCGGAGTCGCTGCAGACCGGCCGGGATGTCCTCGCGGCCGAAACTGCGGTCGTCGAGCGACGCCTCGATGTCCCGATGAACCTGGAACATGAGAGGAAGCTGATGCGCCAGGGGAATGATCGGCGCGCGACGGGCCTGACGGCGGAGGCGCTCTTTGCGGCTGGGATCCATGGCGCAGCAACGAATGCTGCAGTACTTGGCCGTTGCCTTCTTGACAGAGTCCTCACATCCCGGACGGGCGCAGATCTTGAGCGAAGCAGTTTGCTTGAAACCGTGAGCGATCAACGAAAGTCCCTCCAACTGCTCAATGGTCCCTGCCGAGACCAGTCTCCCCTGACGCGTTTATTTGATTATGCTCGCCCGTTCTTGTGTGTCAAGTGTCGGCCGTGCTTATCCACATCACGACACCGGGCAGAGGAATACTTGGGGATAAGGCCGACCGCTGATCAACGGAAGACGAGGACGTGTAAAGAAATCGCTAGATCCTTTTGGCGCTGGCCGGTACGCCGACTACAGCGGTGTCGAAGGAACCCGCGGCTTGAGCTTTCCCTCGCGACGCTGCTGCAGCAGATCGCCGGCGAGCCGTGGCAGCGCCGCCGCATCGTCGACACCACGGACCCACACGCCGTCGGCACCGAACTTCCTGGCACGCCGAATCTGGTGGGGAAGTGTGCAGAGAGCGATGACCACGGGTCTTTCGAAGCCGAGAGCCGAATTGAGGACGCCGAATACGTAGGCGGCGTCCGCTTCCCAGATCCCCATATCGAAGAGGACCAGCTGCGGCTTGGAGCGTTCGCACAATTGCTGCACATCCTGGTCGGGAAGCGCCGTCTCCGCCTGGTAGCCGCTATCCGCGAATAGCTCCCGATAGGCGATCGCCTGCCGCGGATCGTTCTCAAAGATGAGGAGTGCGGTCGCGCTCGAGTCGTCCGGGGCGGTGCTCATCAACGAGCGAAATTATTGCATGCACCATGCCCGTAAGTGATTGGCTCCGGCTGCGTTA
>JALYYE010000008.1 GCA_030946735.1 Candidatus Dormiibacterota bacterium | reverse complement strand
GTCGCCGCCAAATAACGCCCGCGTATCCTGAGACCGACCGTGCGCCCCGAGATCGAATCCGAGCTGGCGTCTGTCCCACGACGCCCTTTACCGGCGGCGGGCTTACGCCAGCGACTGTTGCTGCCGCTGGCCTTCACCGGCGGACTGGCGAGCCTGGGCATCGAGTTTGCGGCGGCGCGCCTGCTGGCGCCGTTTTTTGGTCAGTCATTGTTCATCTGGGGCACCCTGATTGGGCTGATCCTGATTTACCTCACGGTCGGCTATTACATCGGCGGCCGGCTGGCCGACCGTCGCCCGGACGCCAGGCTCCTTTTTCAGTTAACGGCGGCCGCCGCACTACTCACAGCAGCAATCCCCATTGTGTCGAGACCGATCTTGTCCATCGCCCAGAGTGGCTTTGCGCAGGTCTCCGTCGGCCTGGTGCTCGGGTCGTTGATCTCTGTGATCGTCCTGTTCGCCGCGCCCGTGATCCTGCTCGGCATGGTGTCCCCGTTTGTGATCCGGCTCCGGATTCGTCAGCTGGAGACCGCCGGTAACGCGGCGGGCGCCGTCTATGCCCTGTCGACGCTGGGTAGCATCCTGGGGACGTTCCTGCCCGTCTTCTGGCTGATCCCGACGTATGGGACGCGGCCGACAATTTTCGTCCTGGCTTTTCTGCTGGGTGCGGCCTCGACCGCCGGCCTTTACGAGCCTGGCCGCCGTCGGCTGTATCTGCTGATACCCGTTGTGATCGTGGCCCTCGCCCTGCTCTCAGGCGGGGCGATTCGCGGGGCGGCCTACGGGTTCCGCGTCTATGAGACCGAGTCGGCTTACAACTACATCCAGGTCGTTCGCAACGGTACCGAGACCCAGCTGTTGCTCGACGAAGGCTCGGCCGTGCACTCGATCTACGATCCGACGACTCTCTACACGCACGGCTACTGGGACGATGCCTTGCTGGCGCCCTACTTCGGCTCCGGCCGGGCTCCGAACCGGGTTGCCCTGGTCGGACTTGCCGGCGGAACCGTGGCCCGGCAGTTCACCGCGATTGACGGCCCCATTCCCATTGACGGCGTCGAGATCGACCCGAAGATCGTCGACGTCGGTCGGCGCTACTTCAATATGACCGAGCCAAACCTGAATGTCACCGTGGCCGACGGCCGCTACTGGATGGCGACCCAGGCTGGACAGTATGACGTCATCCTGGTCGATGCCTATCGCCAGCCCTATATCCCGTTTTATCTAACGACGCGTGAGTTCTTCGAGAGCGCCAAGGCCCACCTGGCGCCGGGCGGCGTCCTGGCAATCAACGTCGGCCGGACGCCGACGGATAACCGTCTCGTAGATGCGTTGAGCGGGACCCTGAACGCCGTTTTTCCGAACGTCTTCGTCCTCGACTCGAACCAGCGATTCACCAACAGCGTCATCTTCGCGACCTCCAGTTCGGCGACAGTCGATCAATTCATCGCCCGCGCCGGCGCCGAAGTCAATCCCAGGCTCCAGCCCATTGCCGCAGAGGCGCTGCTCACCGGTGGCGTTCGCCGCGTTCGTCCCAACGGCATCGTCTTCACCGACGACCTTGCGCCCGTCGAACGTCTCATCGACGACATCATTCTCACTTACATTCGCACCTCGCGGTAAACTGAGCTCGATGGCTGTTACGCAACTCTCGAAAGAGATGGTGCTCGAGGCGCTTGCCACGGTGCAAGATCCTGAGCTTCATCGCCCGATGATGGATCTGAAGATGATCCAGGACGTCGCCGTCGTCGATGCCCAGACCATCGGCATTCGGGTCGTCCTGACGACGCCGGCGTGCCCACTGAAGAACAAGATCCACGACGACATCGACGCCGCGCTGGCGACGCTGCCCGGCTCGCCAAAGGCGCAGATCACCTGGGACGCGCAGGTCTCGCGCACCGGTGGCGTGCCGCAGAAGCAGCAGGTGCCAGGCGTCAGGAATATTCTTTCCGTCGGCGCGGGGAAGGGCGGGGTCGGCAAGTCCACCTGCGCGGTGAACATTGCACTCGCCCTGTCGCAGCTGGGGGCGCGTGTCGGCGTGCTCGACGCCGATGTCTATGGTCCAAACGTGCCGATTCTCCTGGGTGCCGAGCACGAGAAGCCGTACGCCGAGAACGAGAAGATCATCCCCATCCAGCGCTATGGGCTCAAAATTATCTCGATCGCGTTTTTCATCGAGCCCGATAAGCCGGCCATCTGGCGCGGGCCGATGCTCTCCGGCGCCGTCCGGCAATTCTTGTTCGACGTCAACTGGGGTGAACTGGACTATCTCGTCGTAGACCTGCCCCCCGGTAC
>JALYYE010000421.1 GCA_030946735.1 Candidatus Dormiibacterota bacterium | reverse complement strand
TCAACCTGCCGGTGGGCATCATCGCCGTCCTGCTCGTGATCGCCACCATGCCGTTTGTGCGGTCGTCCGCTTCCATCCGTGACATCGATTTCCCGGGGGCGGTAGCGCTGGTCGGCGGCCTGGTTCCGCTAATGGTTGCCCTCTCGATCACACGGGACCACGGCTGGACCTCCCCGGAGGTCCTCGGCCTGCTCGCCGTTGCCGCGGTCCTTCTCCTCGTCTTCTTCGTGATCGAGATGCGGACCGACCATCCGATCGTGCCCTTCGCGCTCTTCAAGAACTCGACCTTCAGTGTCTCAATGATTGTTGGCTTCCTCACCGGCTTCGGCATGTTCGGCACCATCGTTTTCGTGCCGCTCATCTACCAGGGCGTGCTCGGCGTCACCGCCACGAACTCCGGGCAGTTACTGACCCCGATGATGCTGGGTTTGATCGTGGCCAGTACCCTGGTGGGCCAGGCAATGGTGCGCGTCCGCTACTACCGTTTCCTGGGCACGGCCGGCATCGCGGTGATGCTGGTCGGAATGTGGCTCCTCTCGCAGGTCACGGTCACCACCTCGCGCCTCGAAGTCGTGCGCGACATCGTCCTCGTGGGCGCCGGGCTGGGGACGACCTTTCCGCTCTATCTCACGGCCGTCCAGAGCGCCCTGCCGCGTGACTTTCTCGGGGTGGCGTCGAGCCAGGTCCAGTTCTGGCGGCAGATCGGTGGCACCATCGGCACCGCCGTGCTCGGCTCCGTTCTGGCCCAGCGCCTGCCGGTTCACATCGGGGAGCAGGTGGCCAACCTCCACGTCCCCGCGCAGATCTTGCGCTCCGTCAGCAGCGGCGGGACCAACCCGCAGACCCTGTTCGATCCGGCGCAGATCGTCGTACGCCGGGCCCAGGCGAGCGCGGTGGGGCCACAGGGCGCCACCATCTTCGACCATGTGCTGCACGCGGTCCGTGCTGGCCTGGCCGCCAGCCTGCACGAGGTCTTCCTCTACGGTGCCGCTATCTTGATCGTGGCGCTGATCGCGTCGGTCTTCCTCGATGACGTGCCGCTGCGTGGGCGGCAGTCGGCGCGCGAGGAAGGCGCGCCGGTAGCAGCCGCTTAGGTGCGATCCTCGCGTTTGAAGCGATAGAGGACGTGCGCGCGGGTCCGGTGGCCCTCGGGCACGTTCGGGTGCCCGAAGTCTCCGCCTGCGTCGCGCCACATTCCCAGTCGCTCCATGACTCGCCAGGAGCGGACGTTGAGCACGGAGGTGAAGGAGACGATTTCGTCGAGGCCGAGCGTCTCGAAGCCGTAGGTTAGAGCGGCCCGCCCCGCCTCCGTGGCATAGCCCTGTCCCCACTGGTCTGCGGCAAGCCGCCAGCCGACTTCCACCGCGGAGGTGAAATGCGCAGGAAAGGTGGCCGGCCATAGGCCGACGTAGCCGATGAAGAGTCCGGTGTCGCGTCGCTCCACGGCCCAGAGGCCGTATCCAAGTTCCGCCCAACGCTCGCGAATGCGTTCCACGAATCGGCGGGTGCGCTCCTCCGCGTACAGCTCAGGGAAGAACTCCATGACCACGGGGTCGGCGTTGATCGCGATAAAAGGAGCCACGTCCGCGTCGCGCCATTCCCGCAGAAGCAGCCGCTCGGTCACGATCGACGGAAACGCCACGCTGGTTTCCGCGTGGCTTAGCGCGCCGTCGTTCGCCGGTAGCGAATAACGGAAAGTGGGACGAAAACGATCAGGATCCCGGCGATCCACGCCACCGATTGAATCAATGCCCAACGGGTATCGCCCGTGGTCAGCGCGGGATTCACGTGGAAGAGGCCCCGCAATGCGTCGGCGAGGACCGAAATCGGGTTGTGGCGCGCAAAGGTCTGTAACCAGCCCGGCATCGTCGCCACCGGCACGAACGCACTGGAGGCAAAGGTCAGCGGAAAGAGCCAGATAAACCCGCCCGACTGCGCCGCCTCGACACTTCGGACCAGCAATCCGATGAACGCGGAAATCCAGGAGAAGGCAAAGCTGACCCCCAGCAAGAGCAGGATTCCGAGCAGGAACTCGAAGGGCGTGCCGCCCGGGCGGAAGCCAACCAGGAATCCGACGGTCAGCATGATAATCACCGTGAAGAGGTTTCGGGCGAGATCGGCGATGGTGCGGCCCGTCAGGACGGCGGATGAGGACATCGGCAGCGAGCGGAAACGGTCGATGATGCCACGCTGCATATCTTGGGCGAGCCCGATCGCGGTCGTAACCCCACCGAACGCTACCGTCTGAACGAAGATCCCGGGCATAAGGAAGTTCACGTACTGCCCTCCTGGGACCTGGATCGCGCCGCCGAATACGTAGCGAAACAGCAGCACGAACATGATTGGCTGGATGGCGACGAACATGATGAGCTCCGGCACGCGCACCGTTTCCAGGACGCTCCTCTTGGCCAGCACCAGCGCATCGAGCAGCGCCCACATGATGCGCGGCCGTCCGCTGATCGGCTGGTAGCGCGTACCCGCCGTTGACATCGCCGGGGCAGTGGCCATCAGCGCGACCTCCTTTGCCAGCGGCCGGCGGGCGCGGCGGCTTTTTCCTCTTCGGCCTGGTGACCGGTCAGGGTGAGGAAGACGTCGTCGAGGCTCGGCCGGTGGAGTTGCAGGTCGACGATGTCGATCCCGGCGCTGTCGAAGTCGCGCACCAGCGTGGCCAGCTGGCTCGTCCCGTTCTTGGAGGGCGCCGAGATCCGCCGCTGCGCCGGGTCGACGGCCACCTCGCTGGAGAAGTGACGCCGAGCGACCTCGGCGGCTCGGGCGAGGTCGGTGTCCCTGGCGACAGCGATTTCGATCCGATTACCCCCGACGCGGTCTTTCAGCTCGTCGGAGGTGCCTTCCGCAATCACGCGCCCGGCATCGACGACCGCAATTCGGTTCGCCAGCTCGTCGGCCTCTTCGAGGTACTGCGTCGTCAGCAAGATGGTCGAGCCGTCGCTGACGAGCGCGCTGATCATGCCCCACACCTGCCGCCGGCTTCGTGGATCGAGCCCGGTGGTCGGTTCGTCGAGAAAGAGCAGGGGCGGCAGCAAGACGAGCGAAGCTGCCAGATCCAGGCGCCGGCGCATGCCACCCGAATAGGTCTTGGCGATCCGCTGGGCGGCATCGGTCAGGTCGAACTGGATAAGCAATTCTTCGGCGCGGCGTTTTGCGTCCCGTCCCGCGAGGTGATAAAGCCGCCCGATCATCTCCAGGTTCTCCTGTCCAGTCAGGTATTCGTCGATGGCCACGTTTTGACCGGCCAGACCGATGTGCGACTTGATGCGGTCGGCGTCCCGCACCACGTCGAAGCCCGCGACCGTGGCTCGGCCGGCGTCGGGCTGGAGCAAGGTCGTGAAAATGCGGACGGCCGTCGTCTTCCCCGCCCCGTTCGGTCCGAGCAGGGCCAGCAGGCTACCTTCCGTGACATCGAGGTCGAGCCCATCCAGTGCGCGAACGCGGCCATACTTTTTCACCAAACCCTCGGCGTGGACGGCATGATCAGTGGCCATTCAGCAGAGAAGGTTACCTGCTCGGGACTAACGAAGTCCGATCCAAATGAGGGTTTATGTTCATGCGCGAGAATGTTTGCGATGGATGAAGAGTTGAAGCCGCAGCCGGCGAGCGCGCCCGAAGAGCCGGCGAACGCGGCCGCCAGCGCGGTCGCGGAGCGCGCTCGAAACGCGAGCGCTTCCGGCCGCATGCCGGCGCTCTACATCGGGCATGGCGCACCACCGCTCGTTGATGATCCCCTGTGGGTCGCGCAACTCGCGGTCTGGGCCAGGGCATTACCCCGGCCGACCGCGGTGCTGATCGTCTCCGCCCACTGGGAGAACGCCCCGCTCACGATCGGCGCGACCAGGAGCGGGACGCCGCTGATCTATGACTTTGGCGGCTTTCCCGAGCGCTACTACCGGGCGCAGTATCGGTCACCAGGCGCGCCCGAACTTGCCGCCGACGTCCGGCGTCTGCTCTCCGACCAGCCCGTCGCCGAGGAGCCCGATCACGGACTCGACCACGGCGCTTACGTGCCGCTGACGGTAATGTACCCAGATGCCGATGTGCCGGTGCTGCAAATCTCCATGCCAAGCCTCGATCCCGAACAACTCTTCCAGATCGGCCGCCGTCTCCGTCCGCTGCGCGACCAGGGCGTGCTCGTCATTGGCAGCGGATTCCTGACCCATGGTCTGCCGTTCCTTCGCGATTTCCGGCTGGACGCCCCACCGCCGGCCTGGTCAACGGAGTTCGACGCTTGGGCACACGAGGCCCTCGATCACGGCGATGTCGACGAACTGTCCGACTTCATGCATCGCGCACCCGCGGTCCGGTATGCGCATCCCCGGACGGAACACCTGGCGCCCCTCTTCGTCACCCTCGGCGCCGGCGACAGCAACGGCGAACCGCTACCCAGCATCATCGAGGGGTACTGGATGGGGCTCTCCAAACGATCGATCCAGATTCCTTAGCCGAAGCCATGCTGCAGGTGCGCCGCGACCGTGAGATCCACAGGGAAGAGGGCGGCTGGTTCCAGGCCCGCTGGCACTTCTCCTTCGATCGGTACCGCGATCCGCGACAGATGGGGGTGGGGCCGCTGCGCGTGTTCAACCACGACCGGCTGGCTCCCGGCGCCATCTGGCCAATGCACCCGCATGCCGACGTCGAGGGCATCACCTACGTGTGGAAGGGCACCTTTGGTCATGCTGATAGCCTCGGCAACGACGGCATCCTCCATCCCGGTGGCGTGCAGCTGATGACGCTCGGCTCAGGAGCGGAACACTCCGAACAGAACGGTTCAAAGACCGAGCCGATGGAGTTCTTGCAGCTGTGGATCCTGCCCGATACGCCGAGCCTGCCGCCGGCTA
>JALYYE010000418.1 GCA_030946735.1 Candidatus Dormiibacterota bacterium | reverse complement strand
GTGCTGCGGGCGATCCGGCGGAGGATCCGGCCTTCCTCCAGGCACTCGATGGCCGCCTGTTCGTCGTTGACGCAGTAGCGCCCTCCGGAGTGAAGGAGGCCGTGTGAGCGGCCCGTCGTCCCCGAGGCCAGATCGCCCTTCTCGACCAGGATGGCATCGATGCCGCGCAGGGCCAGGTCGCGGAGCACGCCAGCTCCCGTCGACCCACCCCCGATGACGACAACGCCCGTGCTGGTGTCAGGCATTCAAAAGAAAGAGGAAAGGACCGCGCTGGCCCTTTCCTCTCATCCTACCGGGCCTTCTACGACTTTGCGCCTGCGCCGACCGCCTCTTTGGCGGGTTCCTTCTCGACCCAGCCGAGCGTCCGCTGCACGGCTTTCTTCCAACCGGCGAGCCCTGCGGCGCGTTGCTCTTCGGTTGACTTCGGCTCGAAGACCTTGTCGACCTGCCAGTTTTTACGCAGTTCGTCCAGCGTGCTCCAGAAACCGGTCGCCAGCCCGGCGCCATAGGCCGCGCCCAACGACGTCGTCTCCTGTACCTGTGGCCGAACCACCTTGACGCCCAGGATGTCTGCCTGCAGCTGCATCAGGAAGTCGTTCTTGACCGCTCCGCCGTCCACCTTGAGGGTGGTCAGCTTGACGCCCGAGTCCGCCTCCATGGCGTCCGCAACTTCCTTGGTCTGGTAGCAGATCGCCTCGAGGGTCGCCCGCACAATGTGGGCCCGGGTGACATAGCGGGTCAGCCCGACGATCGCGCCGCGGGCGTACATGTCCCAGTGCGGAGCGAACAGGCCCGAGAACGCCGGCACGAAGTAGATACCACCCGCGTCGTCGACAGACTTCGCGATCGCCTCGGTCTCGGACGCGTCCTTGATCAGCCCGAGGTTGTCACGCAGCCACTGGATCGCCGCGCCGGTGATCGCGATCGACCCCTCCAGCGCGTACACCGACTTCCCCTGTTCGAGGCCGTAGCCGGCCGTGGTCAGCAGGCCGCTCTTCGACGGAACCGGCGAGGTGCCGGTGTTGAGCAGCATGAAGTTGCCGGTGCCGTAGGTATTCTTCGCCTCGCCGACCGAGTAGCAGGTCTGTCCGAAGAGAGCGGCCTGCTGGTCGCCAAGGTCCGCGCATACCGGCACGACGCCGCCGACAGGCCCATTGGCCTTGGTCTGGCCATAGAGCTTCTTGTCGCTCGAGGGCCGGATCTGCGGCAGCATGGCCCGCGGGACCTTGATCGTGCCGAGCAGCTCCGCATCCCAGTCGAGCGTCTTGAGATCCATCAACATCGTGCGTGACGCATTGCTGTAGTCGGTGACGTGCGCCCCACCCTCGGGCCCGCCGGTCAGCCACCAGATGACCCAGGTATCGATGTTGCCGAACAGCAGGTCGCCACGCTCGCCGGCGGCGCGCGCGCCCGAAACGTTGTCGAGGATCCACTGGATCTTCGGCCCCGAGAAATAGGTGGCAACGACCAATCCTGTCTTTGCCTTGACTGTCGGCTCGACGCCGTCGTTGATCAGCTTCTGACAGATGTCGATGGTTCGAGTGTCCTGCCAGACGATGGCGTTATGGACGGGCTTGCCGGTTTTCTTCTCCCAGACCACGGTCGTCTCGCGCTGGTTGGTGATGCCGATGCCCGAGAGCTCCTCGGCTTTGATCCCTTTCTTCGCCATCGAGCCCTTGATCACGCGCTGCGTCTTCTCCCAGATCTCCATCGGGTTGTGCTCGACCCATCCGGGCTTGGGATAGATCTGCTCGTGCTCCAGGTAATCGGTCGACACGACCTTGCCATCGTGGCTGAACACCATGAAACGGGTTCCCGTAGTGCCCTGGTCGACGGCTGCCGCGTACTTCTTTTCCGCCATTCCATCCTCCTTACGTCGTCGTCGTTTTTGCTCGCTGGGGTACCGCCGCCAGGCTATCGCTCAGCGCCCGAAGCATCAGGTAGGACGAGGTCGCGCCCGGGTCCTGGTGGTCGATGCTGCGATCGCCGAGATAGCTGGCGCGGCCCTTCAGCGCTTTGAGCGGAATCGTCGCCTTCATTCCTTTTTCCGCCGCGTCTGCCGCCGCGGCCAGCGCCTGTTCCACCGACGCTCCCTTATCGAGAGACTGCTTGGCCTGCTCGATCGCCGGGGTGAGCGCGTCGACCATCGTCTTGTCGTTGGGGTTCGCCTTGCCCCGTTCCACCACACCCTTCAGGCCCGCCTCGAGCGCGCCCACGAGGTCCCGGCCTGAGACCTCCGTTTTCCCATCCAGCGCGGCGCCGGCTCGCAGGAAAAAGGTGCCGTAGAGCGGGCCGCCCGCGCCCCCCACCGAGCCGACCAGTGCCATGCCGGTGGTCTTGAGCAGCGTGCCCACGTCCTTGTCGCGGACCGGGGCCAGTTTGACCAGCACGGTCTGAAAGCCCCGATCCATGTTGATGCCGTGATCGCCGTCGCCGATGGCGGCGTCCAGCCCCGTCAGGTATTGCTTCTGCTCGGCGACGATGCCGGCATAGCGCTCCAGCCAGGCGTAGATCTGCGCGCTGGTCACCGCCACTACGGTTAGACCTTCCAGCGAAGGGCCGGGGTGTGCACCGGCGCATCCCACAATTTGGTCGTTTCCGCGTCGAGCTTGAGCAGCGTCACCGAGCATCCGGCCATCTCCAGCGAGGTGATGTAGTTGCCGACCACTGACCGCGTGACTTTGATCCCCTCGCCGGTGAGATACCGGTGAACGGCGTTGAAGATCACGTAGAGCTCGATCAGAGGCGTGCCACCCATGCCGTTGACGAAGGCGAGGACCTCGTCACCGCGCTTGTACGGCAGGTCCTTGACGATCGTGCTCGTCAGGATCTGCGCAATCTCGTCGGCTGACTTCAGCTTGGTCCGTTCCCTTCCGGGCTCGCCATGGATACCGATGCCAAGTTCCATCTCGTCGTCGGCGATCTCGAACGTCACCTTGCCCGCCGCCGGCACGATGCATGAGGTCAGGGCCATGCCCATGCTGCGGCCGTTCGCATTGACTTTCTTCGCCAGCGCCGTCACCGACCCGAGGTCCGCACCGGCCTCAGCCGAAGCGCCAACGATCTTCTCCAACAGGACGGTGACGCCCACGCCACGGCGCCCGGCCGTGTAGAGGCTATCCTGGACCGCGACGTCGTCGTTCGTGATGACCGCGTTCACCTTGGCGCCCTCTCCACGCGCCAACTCCGCCGCCATCTCGAAGTTCATGATGTCGCCGGTGTAGTTCTTCACGATGTGCAGGACGCCGGCACCGCCATCGACCGCCGCCGTCGCCCGCGCCATCTGGTCGGGAGTCGGCGAGGTGAACACCGCACCGGGACACGCCGCATCCAGCATGCCCAGGCCCACATAGCCGCCGTGCATCGGCTCGTGACCGCTGCCACCCCCCGACACCAGGCCTACCTTGCCTTTGCGCGGTGCATCCTTGCGGATGATCACGTTCGGGTCGTACTCCACCCGGATCAGGTCAGCATGCGCTGCGGCCATCCCGGCCATGGCGTCCTTGACCTCCGTCTCCGGTGTGTTGATCAACTTCTTGAGCCGGGTCGTCACCGTTGTTTGTGCCATCGCTTCCTCCTCTTACTTACCTGCCGGCAACACACGTCGGAACATGAATCGTCCGATTCCTTTCCCCATCAGCAGTCCCAAGCCAATAGCCAGCAGGTTGATCCCCAGCGCCACCGGGTCAAAGGGCCTAGCCGCCAACGCGATGACCACCGCGCCAAGCGCCAGCAGACCGCCTCCGATGAGTAGATACCGGTTCATGCGCTGTTCCGGAGTGCGTGCAACGGCCCGGGGGCCGGGCGAGGGAGTGATCCCTCGCCCGCCCGGGGCTTTACCGATCTGTCGCTTGAGCCGCCGAGACACGATCCTCCTACGCCCGCGCCCGCGCCGTTTCCGCGACTGGAACGGTGTCCGGACCAACGGGAGCTGGCAGGTGCTGGTGGATGAACGTGTCATAGATCCACGCCCCAAGTGGCCCGCCAATGAGCGGCATCCCGGTCGTGACCCAGATGTTGAAGTTCATCCCCGGGATCGCGTTCGAGCCGTACCCGATGA
>JALYYE010000402.1 GCA_030946735.1 Candidatus Dormiibacterota bacterium | reverse complement strand
CGCTGACCGCAGCAGCTGGAATAGCCCCGGCGATGCTGGTCCCCGATCCTGGCTGCGAGCGAACCTTGAGCGAGCCCCCCAGAGCGGTCAGGCGGTCACTCATGTTCTGCAATCCGGATCCCATCGGCGTCCGCTCGGGATCGAATCCGTTCCCGTCGTCGACCACCTCAAAGGCCAGGTCGTGCCCTCTGATTTCCAACCGTACGCGAGCTTTGCTCGCGCGTGCGTACTTGGCGACGTTCTGCAGCGCCTCCAGCACACAGAAGTAGACCGCGGCTTCGGCCTCCGGGGGGTAGCGACCGAGGTCGTCAGACTGCACCTCCACCGGAAGCGGGGCCTTGCCGGCCTGGGCTTGGAGCGCGCCGGCGAGGCCCTGGTCGGCCAGGAGCGGTGGGTAGATTCCCCGCGCGAGGTCGCGGAGGTCGTCCAAGGCTTCGGACGCCTGGACCCGCAAGCGCCCCAGCAGTTCCGCGACTTGGGGAGCGTCACTCGTCGCGAGCCGCTGGGCAAGGCCAAGTTGGACTGCGAGCGCCACGAGCTGTTGCTGGGCGCCATCGTGGAGGTTGCGCTCCAGGCGACGGCGTTCCTGGTCCTGGGCGGCCACCAATCGTTGCCGTGAGGCCCGGAGCTCTTCGATCAGGCGGACGTTGCGCAGGACCAGCGCGGCCTGGGATGCGAGGTCCGAAACCAGCTTCTCCTGCGACGGGGTGAGCGGCTCGGTAGGCGGCATGGCCACCGTGAGCGCTCCGAGCACCTCGCCCAGGTGACGGACGGGGAACATCCGGTCGCCACCCGGGAGATGGCCCAGGTCATCCATGGGGACCGCGGCAGTCGACATTCCATCGTGATCCAGGGGCGGCCAGGCGGCGGTCAGTCGCGCCTCCGATCCCACTCGCAGCCAGACGCCGGCCCGCTGCGCTCCGGTCCCCTCGCTGAGGACCCTGGCCATTCTTGGTAGCACGTCCTCGGTGGAATAACTCGCCGCCATCCGCTCGGAAAACTCGGAGAGGACCTCATAGGGCGTAGCGCGCTTGCCGTACACCAGACGGTCCGCAAGCCGGCGGGCTCGAACCCTGAGCGGTTGAAACACGATGGCCACGATGGCGGCCGCGGCCAGGGTCAGGGCCGCGTTGCTCTTCTGGCCGATCGCCGCGCCGATCCCGACCACCACGGCGAGGTAGACGAAGGTGCCGACCGCAACCAGGGCGCCGAGCACTACGGTCTTCTTTACGACAACATCGAGGTCGTAGAGCCGGTACTTGAGGATGGCGATGCCCGATGCCACCGGTATGCCGAGGGCCGGGATTGCGACGACGCCGAACCAGAAGAGGAAGCCGAAGATCTGGTGGTGGAGGGCGACGGAAAGCGGCATGAACGGAACGAAGAGGACCGCCGCCGCGGCGGTATAGGCGAGCCAACGGACCTGCTGCCGCTCGACGCCCTCGGCCCTCCGCAACCGAAGGATGACCGCCGCGAGTCCCGCAAACGCGCAAGCAAGAAGGGTCACGCCGGACACCGTCGAAGCGATCGTGAGGGCACCCTTTAGAGCGGGAACGCCGAGCGGGTTCAGGATCTTGAAGCCGTTCTTGAGAAACCGGTCGGCGTTGCCGGTATACGCATTCGGTTCCAGGGCGCCTGCCAGGTTGTTCAGCGCGAACGAAATGCAGGTTGCCCAGACCACCACCCGCCACCTCGGGGAGAGGGGCCGCCCATTGGGGAACAGGAGGAACACCAGAATAATGGGCGTAAAGCCAAGCGAGAGGAGGCTGCCGCTCGCATAGCCGACCCAGTCCGCGGCTGGCAGCGAGCCGAGCGCGATCCCCAGGCCGCGAACGGCGTATTCCTGAGCCAAAGGGGCGCCCGCGAAGCCAAGCGCCATCACGCAGAACAACCAGCCGATCGGGTTGCGTGGTTGGCGCCGGGCGATCATGGAGCCGACCGACAGGAACGCGACTGCGGACACCATCACGATCCCGTAGAGACCTTTGTTGGTGCCGTCCACGGTCGACCAGTTCAGGACGATCAGGACGAGGCCACCAGTCAGCAGGCCGGCGGCGAGGGCCACCGCGGACCATG
>JALYYE010000400.1 GCA_030946735.1 Candidatus Dormiibacterota bacterium | reverse complement strand
CTGGAGATCGCCGAGCGGATGTGCACACGGCTGGCCATCATCAATCACGGCCGCCTGGTCGCCATGGGCAGCCTGCAGGAGTTGCGCCACATGGTGGGCCGCGACGGGCAATCGTTGGAGCAGATCTTCCTCGAGCTGACCGGGAGCCGCGAGGAGGACGTCAGCGCCGTGTTACGTGGCCTCGAGGAGTAATCCCGTCGGCCGGGCCCTCGCGGGGCTCGAAGTCGGACTGCTGCTCTGGCGCGCCCAGCTGCAAATGTTCCTCAACCAGACGCTCCGCAGCCGTAAGCCCGCGCGGATCGTCGGCACCATCGTGAGTGCCGCCGTCATCGTGATCGCCTGGTCATGGGAAGCGTTCATCACGTGGATCGGAATTCAGGCTTCGCAGCGGGCACCGATCCAGATCGACACCGTTCATCTTCTGAGCCTGGCCTTTCTCGGCTACACCGGCGTATTGGTGTTCAGCAGCCTGGTCTTCAGCCTCAATGCCTTGCTGCTCAATCCAGACCTGGACCTGTTGCTTGTCGCGCCGCTGCCGGTCGAGAGTGTGCTGGCCGGCCGAATGGTCGTCCAGGTGCTTCGCCTCTTACTGCTCAGCCTGGTGTTCACGCTGCCAGCCTTGCTCGTTTTCGCGATCGCCAATCACAACCCCCTGATCCCACTCATGTTCGCGGTGCTGTACCTGCTCTTTCCGGTTTCCATCGTTGTCATCGTCTCGCTGATGAGCCTGCTCCTGGTCCGCTTCATTCCCATAGGACGCGGCCGCGAAGTCGTGACGCTGTTGGGCGTCATCCTCGCGCTCGGCATCAACCTGCTCAACTTCCTGTTCAATCCCGCCTTACGCGATTCTGGCTTCACCCGCCGGCCCGGCGTCCCGCCGTCGCTTCCCGATGTGCCGGCCGCCAGCGCCACCTGGCTGCCCTCCGGGTGGGCGGGCCGTAGCGCGGCGGCGATTCTGCGCGGCGACTGGCTGGTCGCCGCCGAGTGGACCTTCGTGCTGCTAGCCGCCTCTACAGCGATCTTCGCCGCGGGAACCATCCTCAGCGGCCGGCTTTACCGTGCCGGTTGGATCCAGGCGGTCCCGCCGCGGCGGCGGCGCCTGGCCGGGTTGCGGGCCCCGAGGTTGAGCGGCGCACTGCCACTGCTGAGCCCGGTGCTGGCGTCGATCGTCGTCAAGGACTGGCGCATGCGAACGCGTGACCTGGCCCAGCTGGTGCGGTTTGTGATGCCGGTCGTGTTTATCTTCGTCATCTTTGGGCTGCGCTTCGGCGGCCTGCGCGATGCCGTCCAAAGCCTCGGCGAAGGGCCGGCGGCCGCCATGGTTGGCCTCGTCCCCGCCTGGATCCTGCTCTTCTCGCTGAGCATATCGCTGGGGCTGACCGCCGTCAGTATGGAAGGCAAGAGCATCTGGGTGTACGCCGTGTCCCCAAACACGACCCTGCGCTTTTTGCAGGGCAAGTGCTGGTCGGCCGCCCTGCCGACGGCGCTGCTGGTGGCGCTCGTCGCCGTCGCCGCCGAACTCTTGATCCGGCCTGGTTGGGTGTGGGCGCTAACGGCGATCCTGCTTGCCGTCGCCCAGGCGGTGACGGTGACCATCCTGATGGTCGGGGTCGGCGCGGTCTTCGCCCGCTTCGATTGGACCGACGCCCGACGGATGTTGAACCCGATTGGAGCATTCATCGGCATGGGATTGTTTGCCATGGTCACCGGCGGCAGCGCCCTTGTGCTGGCGATTTCGCTGGCGCTCGCCAGCGCCACCGGGTTTCCCATTTTCAGCACCTGGCTAGCGGCGATGACCGTGTCAGTCGGCGGCGCCATCGCAGTGGCGGCCCTCGGTGTCCTGATCGGCAACGCGCGCCTGCGCAGCCTAGAGCTCGGCTGACTCCTCGGCGATCGCGACCGGTTCTGGCGGGGCATGCACGCCGATCCGGTGATGATGGCGGCAACGGGCTTCATAGCTTGCCGCGCCGCCAATCACGACAAGTGGCGAATCCGCCGAGGCCGGCTCGCCATCGATCAGCCGTTGCGTACGGCTGGCCTGTCGCGAGCCGCAACCTGGGTACTGGCAGGATGCCTGTAGCTTCGTGAGCCGGTCCGCATAGGCAGCCAGGAGCGGCATCGGACCGAAGGGCCGCGCAAGGAAATCCAGATCGAGGCCTGCCACGATCACGTGACGGCCGCGGTCGGCCAGCTCCTCAACGAGGTCCACGATCTCCGGACCAAAGAACTGTGCCTCGTCCACGCCGATCACCCGGGTTTCGTCCCGCAGCTGCTCGCTTAGCGCTGCGACGTCCGGCACGGCGATCGCCGGGAAGCGAACCTCGCGGTGCGAGGCAACGGCCTCGAGGGCGTAGCGATCATCGAGGGCGGGCTTGAACGCCTGAATCGTGGACCCCGCGTAGCGTGCCTGGTCGAGACGGCGGATCAGTTCCTGCGTCTTGCCGCTGAACATGCACCCGCTGATCAGGTCGACGCTGCCGGACGGCTCATCGAACCACACCTCCTGAAAACTGACCGCGCGGCCTTCCGGGGTGTGGTGACGGCGGCACACGGGCAAGAACCGAGCCGGGGTGCCATTGACGGCATGGAACCGTTGCGTCCGGCTGGCCAGGTTTCGGCACCCGGGTTGCGCACAGACTCCGTCGTCGAGCTTGAGGGCGAAATCGGCGGAGCACATCAGCTCCGCCAGGGGGCCGGATGGCTGGCCAGTGTAATCAAGTTCCCAACCGGCAACGACCACGTCGATCCGATGAATCGTTGCCAGGTCATCGAGCACCTCGACCAATCGGTCGTCGTACCGCTGCGCGTCGTCGATGGTGACGAGCTCGGTGGCCGGATCGAGTTGGTCCAGGAGCTGGTTGGCGTTCGCCGGACCGGCGAACCCCTGATTGCGGCGTCCCTGGCGCTGGGCCCGTTCGGCTTCGGCCTCGAGCTTCTTGGTCTTGCCGGAATGGGTCGGTCCACAAAACACCGTCAGGCTGCCCAGGCGGCGACGCTCTCGGTCCTCCCGGTAGCGCTCGTTGATCATGGGCTTAGTTTCGCCGAAGCGGGCTCAGCTCCGGCGAAACTCCAGCTTCGCCTGCTCGACCAGGCTGGGATCGGCGAGCAGATCGGCGCCCGTCATCGCCAGCGCTTTGGCGGCGTCGACCATGGCCTGGTAGCCGCGCAGCGAGCCGGAGGCTTCCAGAAAGGCCTGCGAGTGACCGGGCACCTCAGCCGACGCGATGGCCACCGTCGGATGGAGGGCCGGCACGACGTGGCTCACGTTGCCCATGTCGGTCGAGCCCGCGTTTTCCCAGGGCACGCCTTCCACCGGGTCGAGGCCGAGGCGGCGGAGGTTCTCCTCGAACAGGCGAGCCAGGACGGCGTTGTTGCGCAGGTCCGAGTAGGGCGCCTCATCGAAGGTGAGCTTTAAGCTGCAGCCGGTGGCGAGCGCCGCCGCCTGAAAGATGTTCTTTACCTTCTGGACCAGCTCTTCCATGTACGCCTGATCGCGCGCCCGGACCAAAAACTCACCGCTGGTGCGCTCTGGAATGATGTTGGGAGCAGTCCCACCCTCCTTGAGGAAGCCATGGAGCCGGGCACCTGCCGCCGTCTGCTGGCGCAGCAAGCTGATCCCGTTGTAGGCGAGGACGAAGGCATCGAGCGCGTTGATGCCCTTTTCCGGGTCCCCAGAGGCGTGCGCCGCGCGGCCGACGAACTCGAAGTGCATGTGGGTCACTGCTAGCGCCCAGTGCAGCACCTGCGTCCGAGTATCCGGATGGAACATCATCGCCGCGTCGACTTCCTGGAAGATGCCGGCATTGATCAGGCGAATCTTCCCGCCACCGCCTTCTTCCGCGGGCGTGCCGATGACGAGTACCCGTCCTGGCACGCGGTCGAGCGCCTCGGCGAGCGCAATCCCGGCCCCCACCGAGGCGGTCGCGATCAGGTTATGGCCGCAGCCGTGGCCCAGGCCGCGAAGTGCGTCGTATTCCGAGAGGAATGCAACCGTCGGGCCGGTGCCGTTGCGGCGCGTGGCGACGAAGGCGGTCGGGGTGTCGGCGACGCCGACTTCGACGCTGAAACCGTGCTTCTTGAGGAGGTCGGCGAGCCAGGCGGCGGCCTGCCGCTCTTCGTACGCGACCTCGGGATTCGCGTAAATGTCGCGACTCACGCGTTCGAGCTCGGCCCGCAAGGCGTCGATCCGGGTGCCGAGGGCATCCTTGAGCTGGTCGGTCGACGCTTGAGCGACTGACACGTTGGCCAATAATTGTAGGTCGATGGCAGAGCATCCGAGCCTGGATCAAGCGTCGGACGAGGACTTGGCCCGCCGGGTCCGGGAAATCATGGCCGAGATGGCGCCCCTGGAGGAGGCGTTGGGCCGGTTGCGAGTCCAGATCCAGCAAGTCGCCAGCGAGCAGAAGAAACGAGAGCGCTCACAGCATATGAAGGCGCGCATGCAGGTCCGGACAACAGTTGCCCAGGGCCAGATGGCCACGCTGCAGCAGGTGGCGGAGAGCTCTACCGACCTGGTGCCACCGGCCACCACGCTAGCCGGTCTGCGATTCTTCCGAGATAGCGGAACCGAGGTCGGGCTCGGTTACGCGACGGCGCGCGAGCCGACCGTGTGGATGACGAACGGATCGAGCACCGCGGCGATCAAGACCATCGCCGAGATTCGCTCGCGCTACCTCGAGGGCTGGGATTTCGGGACCGCGCAGCACCCCGGCGTGCGCATCCATATTCCCAACAGCCGGACCGAAAAGATCCTCCAAGCCTCGGAGGTCTATGTCAAAGAACCGGAGGGCTAAACCGCAAAGATGACTCAAGCGATGCCTGTCAACCGATGGAAAGCCCTCGTCTCAGTCCCTTTCGGTTACCTGACTCGTGATTTCGGCTGCAAGGTCGTGGGCCGTGAGGACAACAGCTGGGTGACGAAGCTCATTTATCAGAACGAGACGACCGGCGTGGAGGTCACTTATAGCATCGAGTTTGATCGAGCCGAGGTATCGCTCGTCCGCTTGATCAAGGGCAGGCGGCCAGCCTATCCCATCTTCATCTCAGAACAAGAGCAACTCCACCATTACTTGCTCGACAGTCTTCTATTGCTGCGCGCACCCGAAGCGCTTGATGCGATCAAGCCGTACTTCAGCCTGACAGAGG
>JALYYE010000397.1 GCA_030946735.1 Candidatus Dormiibacterota bacterium | reverse complement strand
ACGTTCAGGGTTCAAGCGGCAGCCAGGGCACCGCAGGTGCCGAGACCGGTGGATCGGATATCCAGGGTTCGGCGGGCAGCGTCGGGACGGCAGGCGCGGAGACCGGAATCTCTGACGTGCAGGGATCGAGCGGTAGCACGGGTACGGCGGGTGCAGAGACGGGCATGTCCGACGTCCAGGGCTCGGGCGGCAGCACCGGTACCGCAGGTGCCGAGACCGGTGGTTCAGATGTCCAGGGTTCGAGCGGCAGCGTAGGGACCGTCGGCAATGAGACCGGAATTTCGGATGTTCAGGGCTCGGGCGGCAGCACCGGTACGGTCGGCAATGAGACCGGTATTTCGGATGTGCAGGGCTCCAGCGGAAGCCAGGGCACGGTCGGGAACGAAACGGGGCAGTCTGATTTCCAGGGGTCGGCAGGTAGCGTTGGTACTGCCGGCGCGGAGACAGGAAGCTCTGACGTTCAGGGCTCGAGCGGAAGCCAGGGCACAGCGGGCGCCGAGACCGGCGGATCTGATGTCCAGGGGTCGAGCGGCAGCGTAGGGACGGTTGGTAACGAGACCGGTATTTCGGATGTTCAGGGATCGTCTGGCAGCCAGGGTACCGTTGGTAATGAGACCGGCATTTCGGATGTCCAGGGCTCGAGCGGGAGCCAGGGTACCGTCGGCAACGAAACCGGACAATCGGATGTCCAGGGTTCGGCGGGCAGCACCGGCACGGCGGGCGCCGAGACGGGCATCTCGGATGTCCAGGGTTCGAGCGGGAGCACGGGTACAGCGGGCGCCGAGACTGGACAATCAGATGTCCAGGGGTCGGGCGGCAGCACGGGGACGGCGGGCGCCGAGAGCGGCATCTCGGATGTCCAGGGCTCCGGAGGCAGCACGGGTACGGCGGGTGCCGAGACGGGCATCTCGGATGTCCAGGGCAGCAGCGGCTCGACCGGAACGGTCGGCAATGAGACCGGCATCTCGGACGTGCAAGGCAGCGGCGGCTCGACCGGAACAGTCGGCAACGAGACAGGCATCTCGGATGTCCAGGGTTCCTCAGGAAGCCAGGGCACAGTGGCAGGCGAAACTGGACAATCGGATGTCCAGGGTTCGGCAGGCAGCACGGGGACGGCCGGAGCTGAGACGGGCATCTCGGATGTCCAGGGATCTAGCGGAAGCACAGGTACGGCAGGCGCCGAGACCGGCATGTCCGATGTTCAAGGCTCCAGCGGTAGCACGGGTACAGCAGGCGCCGAGACCGGTATCTCCGATGTACAGGGTTCATCCGGCAGCACGGGTACCGCTGGCGCTGAGACCGGCATGTCCGATGTCCAGGGTTCGGGCGGTAGCACAGGTACAGCGGGAGCTGAGACCGGAATCTCGGATGTTCAGGGCAGCAGCGGCTCGACCGGAACGGTCGGCAATGAGACGGGCCTCTCGGATGTCCAGGGCTCGGGCGGTAGCACAGGTACGGCGGGCGCCGAGACTGGTATCTCGGACGTCCAGGGCAGCAGCGGCAGCCAGGGCACCGTTGGTAACGAGACCGGCATATCCGATGTCCAGGGCAGCTCAGGCTCGACCGGAACGGTCGGCAATGAGACCGGCATCTCGGACGTGCAGGGCACCGGCGGTTCCACCGGGACGGTCGGCAATGAGACCGGCATCTCGGATGTGCAGGGCACCGGCGGCAGCATGGGGACGGTCGGTAACGAGACCGGCATCTCGGACGTGCAAGGTACCGGCGGCAGCATGGGGACAGTCGGTAACGAGACCGGCACCTCGGACGTGCAAGGCACTGGCGGCAGCATGGGGACGGTCGGTCACGAGACCGGCATTTCGGACGTACAGGGTACCGGCGGCAGCCAGGGCACGGTGGGCAACGAGACCGGAATCTCGGATGTCCAGGGCTCGGGCGGCTCGCAAGGGACAGCCGGCGCGGAAACCGGCACCTCCGATACCACCTCGGCAGGCGGCGCCGGAGCAGGTGGAGCTGGGGCAGGGACTGGAACGCTCGCCAACACCGGCGGTGGGCCGGCCACTGGAGCCGAGGGTCTGCTCGGAGCGCTCCTGGCAATGGTCGGAGTCGCCCTCTTGCGGCCCAAGGAAATTCTGCGGCGGTTCATCCGGTAGCGATACCTGCGAGGCTGAGACCGCCGGGCGAAAGCCCGGCGGTTTTTTCTTTCTGGGCCTTTGGGACTCAAACAAGCCCATTGCTGCTATCAGCTTATATATACGGGATATTGACAGAACTTACCGAAGGGGTTAATCTCACAAGCAAGCGGAAACTCGACAAAAACGTACGAATGTTTCACAATCGGTGATCAGGCGGCGGCATTCTCGGTGTTGGGAGGGAAACAACATTGACTGCTTCTGAAGCTACGGCTCGGAACGTGGCGTATTTAGGCGATGACTCCGAGGTCCTCATTTCGAAATCGACCTGGCCCCTAAAACTTTCTGGTCTCTTATTCGCGGGGCTCCTTGTGATCGGCCGGTCGGCAAGCTATGGCAACGTGACCTGGACGCCGGCTTACCACGCGGCCGACTCGCCGTTGGTCGTTCAGCTCGCTGGATCGCCAAAGCCGGCGCCCGCCATGCCCAATCTGGGTCCGGCCGCGCCCGCGGTCATGTCAAAGGCAGCCACTGCTGAAGAGGTTGTCGCGTTCCAGCCAGGCACGAGTGGCGACGGTGGTGATGGCAACGGCGGCAACGGCGGCAACGGCGGCCACGATGGCAACGGCGGCGGTGGAGATCACAGCGACAACCACGGCCACGACTCACAGGGTTCGGCGAACCACGCCGGCGGTAGCGGTCACGGCAGCGCCAACGGTGCTGGCACCGTCAACGAAACATCGACCTCTGGCGCGGCCGCTGGAAGTGGCAATGGCAGTACCAATGGCGCGGCGACCCTAAACGAGACCTCCAGCTCGGCCGGGGCGGGTAGCAACGGCAGTGGGAATGGCGCGGCGACCATGAACGAGACCTCGAGCTCAGCCGGCGCGGCGCAGGGCAGCGGCAATGGATCGGCCGCCGGCTCGCAGGCTGGTCAAAGCGACACCAGCGTGGCGCAAGGTAGCGGCAACGGCAGCACTAATGGCGCGACGACGGCCAATGAGACCTCGACATCGGCGGGGGCGGGCAGCAACGGCAGCGGCAACGGCGCTGCAACCGTGACCGAGACCTCGACATCGGCCGGCGCGGCACAGGGCAGCGGCAATGGATCGGCGGCCGGCTCGCAGGCTGGCCAAAGTGAAACCAGCGCGGCTCAGGGCAGCGGGAACGGCAGCACCAATGGCGCGACGACCGTCAACGAAACATCGACCTCGGTCGGCGCTGGTAGCAGCGGCAGCGGCAACGGCGCCGCTACGGTCACCGAGACCACGACCTCGGCGGGGGGCGGTGAGGGCGGCTCGCTCAATGAGACCTCGGGTACCGCAGGTGGGGCCACAGTGACCGAGACCACGACGTCCGCAGGCGGCGGCGGCGCCGGCGGGACGGCTACCGAGACCACTGGCACCGCAGGCGGCGCCACGGTCACGGAGACAACGACATCTGCAGGAGGCGGTGGCGGGGTTACGGGTGGCGGCGGCGGGGTTATCGGTGGCCAAACGAGCGGCGCAGGTGCGGCCGGGCAGCTGGCAAACACTGGCGCAGGCGTGCACCAGGCCGCGGGTGGTCCGGCACCGGCTGCGGCAGGCGGAGTCCTTGCCGGGCTGGTGGCTCTCTTGACGGCGGCGTGGCTCAAGCGGAGGGAACTCTTCGGTCGGTCGGCGCGATAGGAGGGAATGAGGGCGTGCCGCCGCGCTGGATGTCAGCCGGCGGCACACCGTCAAACCGAGCCAGGCGCTAAGCTTCCAAAGGGTCGCCATGCCCGTTAGCTACTCCACGATCAAAGCCGCTTCGGAACCCGAAGCGATCGCCGAGCTGCTGGCCACGCGCGTAATTGGCCCAGTCATGCCTTCGGTGGTCGTCAAGAAAGTTCGTCCCAAGTCGGGTCGCCGATATGAGGCCCCGCGCGTTCTTTGGAACGTCTACGAGGCGGAGCTCGAGTTTGCCGGCGGAATTCCGGCGACGAGCTTGATCTGGACCAAGGCGTTCTTCACCGATGAAGGCTCCGAGGAATACCAGCACCGCATCAGACGGTTGCTGGCCTCCCAGAACGGAAATCCGCTCGATCCCCATGGATATGTACAGTTCTTTTCCGACCTGAACCTCTTTCTATTTTTCTTTCCCACGGACCCGGTGTTCCCCAAAATGGCCAGCGTCTTTGATCCGCAACACATGGCCCCCATGCTGGCCAAGCACTTCGAAGAGCTGCGGCCCGGTGCAAAAGTCGCATCGCTGACCGCGACCCGGGTCAAATATCTTCCCGAGATTTCCTGCATCGTCCGATATGACGCCGACATCGGCGAGGAGCAGCCACTGACGATCTACGGCAAGCTTCAGCACAGCAAACGGGGCGAGATGACCTATGACGTCATGCGCGCGCTGTGGGACCTGCCCGCTCGGCAGGCAGGAGACCTGGTCGTGGCTGAGCCGCTCGCGTACCACGCGGGTCACTCGCTCCTCTTGCAGTCGGCGCTCCCGGGCGACGAGATCAAGAGCGACCGGCACTCCGAAATCTTCATGGCGCAATGCGAGGCAGCCGGCCGGGCCATCGGCCACATTCACAACTCGGGCATCACTGCTGGCACGCCCCACACCGCGGAGGTGGAACTCGAGCGGCTCCAGTCGCGCCTGGAGCAGTTCAAGATGTCGGCTCCGCGAACCTTCTTCTTGTTGCGTGATCTCCTCAAGCACATCGCCGTGAAAGCCGAAAAAACCAATCCCGAGTCACCGGTCGCTTCGCACGGCGACTACAAATACAACCAGTTCCTGTACGACGGGGAGCGCTTCGGCATGATCGACGTCGAATACTTCGTGCAGGCGGAGCCAAGCTTCGATCTGGGGAAATACTGCGGCCACCTGGTGCCCTCGAATCCGAAAGATTGGTCGGACAGCGCGCGCGCCGAGGAATGCCGCCGCGTCTTCCTCGATGCCTACCTCAGTGTCAGACCGGGGTACAAAGGTGTTCGGTTCAGCCTCTATGAAGCGCTCTCACTGGCGACCCGCGCGCTGGTCGTCGCCTGGTCTCAGCCGCGAAACTGGGAACACACGGCGGAGACGCTGGTCGCGATGGGATTCGAGCGACTCAAGACGCCCTGGGGCGAGTAACTTCCGACCCGTTCGTGGCGAGTTGGCTTGCTAGCATGAACTGCGAGCGCGCCCCCATCGTCTAGCGGCTAGGACGTGGCCCTTTCAAGGCCAAAACGGCGGTTCGATTCCGCCTGGGGGTACGTGACGCACACTTCGGCAGCGGGGCCGTGGTTAGGCGGTTAGCATGAGCATCAGGCAGGCAACCCCGATGTGAGGTAAAGGGAGGTCTACGAATGTA
This sequence comes from Candidatus Dormiibacterota bacterium, assembly GCA_030946735.1. Taxonomy (GTDB): domain Bacteria; phylum Chloroflexota; class Dormibacteria; order CF-121; family CF-121; genus CF-13. The sequence goes on along the minus strand of JALYYE010000397.1, from coordinate 1,709 downwards.
CGGGACCATCATGCGAGCGAAGATCAGAGCGGGTCAGCTAGACGCGTTTCGCCGGTATGCCCAGGAGTCGGGAGGACCCGATCCCGCGTCCGGATGGATCTCGAGCGAGTTCGCGGTCGAGGACAAGGATCCCAACCGGATCGTTGGGATCATCCGCTTCAAGGACAAGGAGAGCTACGTCAAGAATGCGAATGCTCCCGGAACCAACGAGAACTACAACCAGATGATGAAGTTCTTTGAAGCGCCTCCGGAATGGATCGACGTCACCTACGTGGCCTTCCAGGGTGAGCCGCTCAAGGAATACATGACTGCAGGAGCCATGCCTACGAGCTGAGCTCGGAGGTCACGACGCCGGCACCGTTTAACGCGCGGCAAGTCGATAGCCCGATATTGTTAGCCATCGGCGCCACGGACTCGTTTAGCCCGCGATGACAGACCTCGAACTCGCCTTCACGCCGGCAGTCAACCTGGCGGGGATGATTGCAGCGCGCAGCGTCTCGCCCCTCGAGCTAATTTCCAATGCGTTGTCCCGCATCGAGGACGTCAACCGGAAACTGAACTGCTTCTGCTTCATCTGGCATGACGAGGCCCTGGAGGCAGCGCAGGCTGCCTCCGAAGCGGTGGCGCGTGGCGAAACATTAGGCCCGCTGCATGGGGTGCCCGTGGCGCTAAAAGACACGACGCCGACCGCCGGCCACCGGACAACGCTCGGCTCATACACGCATGAGAACTGGATCCCGGATCGCGACGCCTACATCGTCGGCGCGCTGCGCCGAGCCGGCGCGATCATCATCGGGAAGACCACCACGCCGGAGTTCGCGCACACGCTGGTGACCGACAGCCCGCTGTGGGGCATCACCAGAAACCCGTGGAACCTCGAGCGCACGCCGGGTGGCTCATCTGGAGGGAGTGCGGCGGCGGTCGCGGCCGGCTGCGTGCCGCTGGCGGAAGGTACCGACATGGGAGGCTCCGTGCGGATCCCGGCCGCCTGGTGCGGGATCGTCGGGCTGAAGCCCGGACTCGGGCGCATCCCGATGGACGCCCTACCCGGGCTCTTCGACCAGATGTCCCACCACGGCCCCCTGGCCCGGACGGTCGACGACGCCCGCCTGTTCCTTCAGGTGACGCAAGGCCCCGACGACGCCGACATCCTTTCCCTCCCCTGCCCGCTCGACCTCGACTCGCCCCTTACCGCGTCGGTCGAGGGGCTCCGCCTCGCCCTGTCGATCGACCTCGGGCTGTGGGCCGTCGATCCGGCCATCGACCGCGCGGTCCGGGCGGCGGCCGCGGCCCTGGCTGCCGCCGGCGCGGTCATCGAGGAGGTCGAGGTCAGCGTGACCCGGAGGGACCAGGAGGCCTGGGGGGATCTGTGGGGCGTCTTCATGGCCACCTACTACGGTCATCTGGTTGCGGAGTACGCCGCCAAGATGGATCCGGACGTCCTGCACTTGATCGAGCGCGGCAACAAAATGAGCGCCGTTCAGCTCAAACGGCTCGAGTTGGAGCGGACCGCCCTCTGGCGCCGGCTGGCGCCGGTCTTTGGCTCGCACCATGCCCTCCTGTGCCCGACCATGTCCACCGTGCCCAGCCCGGCCGCAAAGGCCGACCGGCCCAAGCCTCCGCCGGACGATGGCCGGTATCACGCCGCCGACATGACCGGCGTCTTCAACCTCGTGGCGCCGTGTCCGGCGCTCTCGGTTCCCTGCGGC
>JALYYE010000352.1 GCA_030946735.1 Candidatus Dormiibacterota bacterium | reverse complement strand
CGCATCGCCGCAGAAGCGAAGGGGGGAGAGGTGCTCGCCAGCTGGCACACCGCCCAGCCGTGCAACTTCACGGTTTCCGAGCCACGCGACGTGACCCTCAAGGGCATCGCCCAGCCGGTCCGGGTCGTCAGCATCAGCTGGCGGTGAGCGCGGGCTTCGATCGGCAGGTAACCGCGCAACCCACGACTCGTTACGCGCGCAGCGGCAGCGTCAGCATCGCCTACCAGGTGGTCGGCGACGGTCCGCGGGATCTCGTTTTCGTCGGCGGCTGGGTATCGCACCTCGAGTCCGGGTGGGACGAGCCGCTCCTGGCCCGATTTCGGCGACGGCTCGCGTCGTTTAGCCGTCTGATCCTTTTCGACAAGCGAGGCACCGGGATGTCCGATCGAGTGCCCGATGCCAATCTTCCGACACTGGAGCAGCGAATGGACGACGTCCGCGCGGTGATGGATGCTGCCGGATCCGAGCGCGCCGCCCTCTTCGGCCACTCGGAAGGGGCGAGCATGGCGATCCTCTTCGCCGCCACCTATCCCGAGCGGACGAGCGCCCTGGTTACGTTTGGAGCATTCGCATGCCGGGTCTGGCATCCGGAGTATCCCTGGGCCCCCACGCCGGAAGAACGCCAGCGGCTCTACGACCTCATCGAGCGCGACTGGGGCGGGGACGTAGACATGTCCGAACTGGCGCCCAGCATGGCGCACGATGAGGGGTTCCGGCGGCGGCTGTCAACCCTGTTGCGGCTTTCGGCAAGCCCCGGAGCGGCGCTGGCGCTTGCCCGAATGAACACGGAGATCGATGTCCGCGGCATCCTTTCCGCGATTCGCGTCCCGACGTTGATCATGCACCGCATTGGAGACCGCGACGCCAACATCGAGGAGGGCCGCTACATCGCCGCCCGGATCCCTGGTGCGAAGTTCATTGAGCTCGCCGGACCGGACCACCTGCCGTGGGTTGGAGACCAGGCCGAGGTCGTCGACGAGGTCGAAACGTTCCTCACCGGTATTCGGCCAGCTCCGGAGCCCGATCGCGTCCTCGCCACCGTTCTCTTCACGGACATCGTCGGCTCGACGGAGCGGGCGGCATCGCTGGGCGACAGCGCCTGGCGCGACGTGCTGGAGCAGCATCACGCGTCGGTGCGTCGCGAGCTCGCGCGCTTCCGCGGGCACGAGATCAGCACGACCGGCGACGGATTCCTCGCCACCTTCGACGGGCCCGCGCGGGCCGTCCGCTGCGCGGTCGCCATCCGCGATCGCCTTCGCGAGTCCGGCCTCGAGGTCCGAGCCGGCGTCCACACCGGTGAGTGCGAGCGGATGGGCGACAACATCGGCGGGCTTGCGGTGCACATCGGCGCGCGGGTCGCTGGGCTGGCCGGTCCCGGCGAGGTCCTCGCCTCGAGCACGGTCAAAGACCTGGTCTCGGGTTCGGGAATCGTCTTCGAGGATCGCGGCGCGCATCCCCTGAAGGGCGTTCCCGGCGAATGGCGCGTCTTCCAGGTAGCCGCTGTCTGATATTTCCCTCCCCCGCTTGCGGGGGAGGGTCAGGGTGGGCGAAGAAGCTGAATTGTCCCTTGACGGAGGGCTCGGGCTGGGCTACGTTGAATCTCGTTCGTTGAACCGGCCAACGGGGCGAGAACCACTGGTAGCCGGCCTGATCAGTGGAAGAGCGGGAGGGATTCGATGAGACGGCTTAGGTCGTGGGTTACGTTGGCCGCCCTGGTATCCGCGGGACTGGCGCCCCTGGCGAGCGGCGCGACATTGACAGCCACAGCGGCGCCCGGCGCCAGACACATGGCGCTTAATTGCGAGTACAGCAGCCTGTGCGCCGAGGTCGCGAACCCGACGGAGGTCTTCGGCACCGACTCCTACGTCGGTCACGATGAGCCATCGACAGTCTTCTACTCGAACGTGCCGGGCTCAGGAAACCGCATGAGCTATGACGTCACCCTGCCGCGCGATCCATCGCCCAAGAATCCCTTGACTCCCGGGAAGTCCTACAACTTCCAACTCAACGGTGCCCTCTGGTTTGGCATGGCGATGTGCGATACGCAGTCGTATCCAAACCAAGTATCGACGTGCACACGGGACAGCGATAGCAACATCGTCGACCCGAAAATTTCTCCGAACCATCCAGGAACCGCGTTCATGGAGATGCAGTTCTACCCGCCGGGATGGGTGCCGTGGCCGACCTGGGCAGTTGCCAATGGGGCTAGCGCCTGTGACGCGACAAAGTGGTGCGCCGCGATGAACATCTTCAGCCTCTCGGAAGATCCAGTCAACGGCACGTTCCAGAATCCGACCTGTGCCGCCGTGACCGGCATCGAGCCGGTGAACTTTGCCTTCATCACGAAGAACGGCCACTCGCACGCGCCGGCCAACCCAGTGAACTCGACGCTGACCACCTTCACGCCGGACCCCCAGAAGGACCTCTTCATGAACTCTGGCGATCAGTTGAAAGTCTCCTTCGCCGACACCGCCCATGGGCTGCGCGTGGTGATCAATGACCGGACCTCGGGTCAGAGCGGCTCGATGACCGCCAGCATCGCCAACGGTTTCGCGCAGATTCAATACGACCCGCATGGGACGAGTTGCAACGCGCTTCCGTACGACTTCCACCCGATGTACAGCACCTCGTCGGAGAAGACCCGCGTGATCTGGGCCGCGCACACCTACAACGTCTCTTTCTCTGACGAGATCGGGCACTTCGAAAACTGCGAGGGACCCAATCCGATTCCGGCCACGTCCTTTGGCGTTGACTCGGCCGGCACCCCCATCGCCTGCCCAACGGGTAACAAGGAGGGAGTCGGCGCCAAGTCCAAGCCTACGGACGGCGACGACAACTTCTGCTTCCCGGCTTCGCTGGCCCTTCGCATAAAGATCAACGGCTGCACCGACACCAATACCGGTTTTGACGGGCTCGGCTATCAGCCGGTTTGGCCGGATGGGAATACGAAGCTGCACCCGACGCCGTTCCTGTTCACCAGCCCACTGACCGGTAAGGACTACGACGTCAACTACGCACGAGTCGCCTTCGAGGCCGATCTCCCGCGGATCGAGGCGGCCGACTTTGGCGGGTCGTGTGACCGCAACACGGGCGTTGGATGCACGCTCTATCCCAAGGACGACCAGGGGAACGTGCGCGCCTTCTATCCGTACTTCAGCACCGTGGGCGGCGGTGGCGGCGAAGATCGAGGTGTTGCCCGCAACGCCCAGAACGGCGACAACGGTAACGGTTGCATGTGGGGATTCGGCAGCACGTTGCCCGGGACCATCAGCGACTTCGGGAAGACCGCCCAGTGGGGAACGCTCCTGAAGGAAACCTACCTCAGATTCGCCGGCCACGGCACGACGCGCGACATCTACAACAATTTCCGTCAGATCCTGGCGAATCCCTGCCCGGCGCAGGGCCAAAACCAAAACCAGGGCTAGGAACCACATTCTCCCTCCCCCGCTCGGCGGGGGAGGGTCGGGGTGGGGGTGTGCGCCGTAGGGCCACTTTCGTGCGTCTGATGGGCGGAACTCATGAATCGCACATCGGAGGGACTCGAAATGGCCGCTACGCAACCGACCCGCACTCATTCGTTTCGACTCGGACGCAAACTCGCAATGGTGACCATCGCGCTGGCGCTGGTCGCGGGAGCCTTCACTGCCCGGGCGGCGGCTTCGCTCGCCCAAACCGGGTCGGACTATGGATGGGGGTCATCAGTGCCGCCCGGTCGCTTGGAAATCCCCCCTCCCGCCACGCCGGATCCGACCGCAACCCCTGAC
>JALYYE010000350.1 GCA_030946735.1 Candidatus Dormiibacterota bacterium | reverse complement strand
GCCCGCGAACGCATGCCGGACCTGGCCATTCTGGACATCATGATGCCCGGCATCGACGGACTCGAGGTCACCCGGCGCCTCCGGGCGGAGGGCGATGTCCCAATCCTTCTGCTGACCGCGAAAGATGGGACCGCCGAGCGCGTCAAGGGCCTCGATAGCGGGGCCGACGACTATCTGGTCAAGCCTTTCGCCTACGAGGAGCTACTGGCGCGGGTGCGGGCCTTACTCCGGCGGCGGGCGCCGCGCGCCCGGCGCACGCTGCGGTACGCCGATGTGACGATGGACATGGCCACGCGCGAGGTCCGCCGCGCCGACCAACTGATCTCGACGACGGCGAAGGAGTTCGACTTGCTGCAGCACTTCATGCGAAACCCCGCCCAGGTGCTGCGCCGCGAGCAACTCCTCGACGCCGTCTGGGGCTTCGATTTTGGCGCGAGTAGTAACGTGGTCGACGTGTACGTTGGTTATCTTCGGCAGAAGCTCGAGCAAGGCGGACGTCGCCGCCTGCTGCAGACAGTGCGTGGCGTTGGGTACATATTGAAGGAGGAATGAACCCCTCTCTCGGCGATCGCGCACCGATCACCGAACGCTGGCCTCTCCTCCGACGATCCGCCGCCCAGGTATCGAGCTGGCTCCACGACCGAACTCGCGCCCGCCAAAAAATTCCCATTCGCGGGCGCATCGCCCTCTTCGGCGCCGGCGTTGTCGCGCTGGCCGTCGTGACCTTCAGCTCGCTGGTCTACGTCCTCGTGGAACGGAGCCTCATTACGCAGCAAGATGCCGCCTTGAACGCACGGGGCACTGAGGTATTACGAGCGCTGCAATCTCCTCGAGGCTTCCAGCCCAGTCGCTTCACCCTGCCCTTCGACATCAACAAGAGCTCGGACATCTTCGTCGAGATCACCGTCTTCAATCCCAGCCAGGTCTACTCCAGCGGACTCATCAACAACGCCGAGCCTGTCCTCCCCGTCGACCTGCTGCAATCGGCCCCCTTCGACACCGGGAAGATCGTGAACGCGCGCGCCGAAAAGGGCCCGCTGATGCGGGTCTACGTGCGTCAGCTCGCCTCGCCGACCGGCCCCGCCGGGTATCTCGTCGTCGGTAAGTCCCTGTCCGGCATCGAGAGCCAGTTGAGCGGGCTGCGTCTGTTCCTGGTTGGCGGCGGATTGGTGACCCTGCTAGCCGCCGGCGCAGCCAGTTGGTGGCTGGCGGGGCGGGCCTTGCGCCCACTCGATGCCATGGCGAGCACTGCGGAGGACATTGGGCGAACCCAGGATCTCAGCCGCCGTCTGCCCGAAAGCGAGCCGGACGACGAGGTGGGCCGGCTGCAGCGGAGTTTCAACCAGATGCTGCGTCAGCTTGAAGATGCCTACCACCGGCTCCAATCGGCGCTGGTAGCCCAGCGTCGGTTCGTGGCGGACGCGTCGCACGAGCTGCGGACGCCCCTGACCACGATTCGCGGAAATGTCGGCCTCCTGCTCAAGCGGGAAGACATTACGACGGATGATCGCCTGGCCGCGCTGAATGACATCGCGGGCGAGAGTGAGCGGATGAGCCGGATGGTGCAGGACCTGCTGACCCTGGCCCGGGCCGACGCCGGCTATCACCTCGACAAGACGCCGATCGACCTCCTCCCCATCGTGCAGGACGTCGCACGGCAGGCGCAGACACTTCAGCCGTCGCGGCGGATCGAGCTCCTGGACGGTGTGCCGGTGCCGGTCCAGGGCAACGCTGACGCGATCAAGCAACTGCTCTGGATCTTGATCGACAACGCCTTCAAGCACACCCATGACGGCGGGCGGATTCAGCTTCGATTGGACAACGGACACCAGGCGGCGCGTCTGATGGTGGTCGATGACGGCCCCGGTATTCCCAACGAAGACCTGGAGCGCGTCTTCGAGCGCTTCTACCAATCCGATGCCGCGCGCTCAGGCGAGGGGACGGGGCTTGGGTTGGCCATCGCCCGCTGGATCGCAAAGGAACACGGTGGCCAGGTGACGGCGGCCAACAGTCCGCGGGGCGGCGCCGCCTTCACGGTCGAGCTCCCGGTTACAAAGTCTTAGCGATCCCTTAGGCAGCTTTCACAGGCGGCTCATCGCTCGGGCGCAGCATGGACTTCGCACATGCGGGATCCGTTCGCGCCGGACTTCATCGAAACCCCCGGCGCACCGGAGCCGCCGACGCCCGTTCAACCCGTCCAACCGGTACCACCTGTTCCCTCCTTTCCCCACCGTCCGGCGCGCAGCATGGCAGTCGCCATGCTCGCCGCCGGGCTGGTCGTCGGCAGCATCGGCGGCGGGGCCGTGGGTGCGCTCATGGCCAGCCAGCACAGCACCTCCGCCAAAGTAACCGCCGCCTCGACCGTGAGCGCCGGGACCTCGGCGCCGGCCCCCTCGCCCGGCTCGTTCGCCGCCATCTACCAGCAGGCTAAGGACGGCGTGGTGACGATCACCACTTCAACCAACTCCAGCGGCGCACGGTCCTTCAGCCAGGCGGAGGGGTCCGGGATCGTGGTCGATACCCAGGGCGACATCCTCACCAACGCTCACGTCGTGTCCGGCGCCAGCCAGATCCGCGTGACCTTCGGCGACGGGCGCACCACGACCGGCCAGGTGAAGGGCGTTGACCAGAGTGCCGACCTCGCGGTTGTCAAGGTATCCGTGTCGCAGGACCAGCTGCATCCCCTGCCGATCGGCAACTCGGACACGCTGCAGGTCGGCGACACCGCGCTGGCGATCGGCGCGCCCTTTGGCCTGCAAGGGACGTTTACGGCCGGCGTCATCTCCGGCTTGAATCGGGGCACCACCGCACCGAACGGGCGGGCGCTGACAGGCATGATCCAGACCGATGCGCCCATCAACCCGGGGAACTCCGGCGGCGCGCTGCTCGACGGGCGCGGCCAGCTGATCGGCGTCAACGATTCGATCCAGAGCCCGGTCGAAGGCAACGTCGGCATCGGCTTCGCCATCCCGGTCAATCGCGCCGTGTCGTTGCTGCCCTCACTGGAGAAGGGCGTGGCGATCCAGCACCCCTGGCTGGGCATCAGCGGTCAGACGCTGACGGCGGCCACTGCCGACCAGCTTGGCCTGAGCCAGAAGTCGGGTGTGCTGGTCATCCAGGTCGTGCCGGGTGGGCCCTCCGCCAAGGCGGGGCTGCAAGCGGACGGGCAGGCCTCGGCCAACGATGACGTGATCACCGCCATCGACGGCCA
>JALYYE010000343.1 GCA_030946735.1 Candidatus Dormiibacterota bacterium | reverse complement strand
TAGAGGCGGATGGGCTCTCCACCAAGGAGATGCAGGCGATCGCGCGCGAGACGAACCTCTCGGAGACGACGTTTGTCTTGCGGCCCGAGAAGCGCGAGCATACCGCGAAGGTTCGGATCTTCACTCCGTACGTCGAGCTGCCATTTGCCGGCCATCCGACCGTGGGCACAGGATGGGTGCTCATCGATGAGGGTCTTGTCGGTGCCGATGCTCCCGGGTTCACGCTGGAGGAGGGGGTCGGCCCGATACCGGTGCGCATCGATCGGAATGGGGGAGACGTCGTGCTCTGGATGAGGCATCCCCCGGTCAAATTCGGCGAGGTCATCGAGGGTCGCGTGGATGTGGCGGCCGCTCTTGGCCTCACGCTTAGCGACCTGCAGCCCGAAGTGCCGATCCAGGTCGCCAGCACCGGAGCATCCTTTGTCTACGTGGCGTTGAAGAATGCCGCGGCCGTCGACCACGCCGTCTCCGATGGCGCTGCACTGACCCTCGTTCTGGACCCGCACGGCCTGCCACCCGTCTTTCTGTTTGCGGCGGTCGGCGCTGATCGCCTCTACAGCCGGATGTTCGCGCCTCACAGCGCCACCGGCATCAGCGAAGACCCTGCGACCGGCTCGGCGAGCGGGCCGTTGGGCGCCTTTGCCGTGCGCTACCGTCTGATTCCGCGGGCGGCTGAGGTCTCGATCGTCAGCGAACAGGGCACAAAGATGGGTCGGCAGAGTTTCCTGGGCATCAAGCTCGTCTATCCCGGGGGGGCGGAGGTGCCGACCCAGATCGAGGTCGGTGGTTCGGTGGTAGCGGTGATGACGGCAGAGCTGTCCGTTCGCGGAGAGTGAGGACGAGGTGGTCTCCCTCATCGACGTTGCCGCGCGTCTGCTCGAACCATGGAAGCCGCAGGACGTAATCAGGGTCAATGAGGCGATCCTGCGACTGGCCCGCCTCGATGGGAGCTTCCCCTGGCACCATCACGAAGAGGATGAGCTCTTCCTCTGTTGGTCGGGTGCCTTTCGAATCGAAATCGAGGATCGTCCATCCGTGCCCCTCAAGGCCGGCGACCTGTGCGTCGTGCCCCGTGCCGTCCGGCACCGACCCGTGGCTGACGAGCCAGCCTACGCGCTGCTCCTCGAGAAGCCCGAAACGAAGTTACCGTACAAACTTGTTACCGCCACGGCGTTTGCCTAGCATTGGGGCAATGAGCCCGATGACCATGCCCAAGCCGAGCGAGCAGGCGAAGGTGGCTTTTCAGAAGCTGGTCCCGCCCGACCCGGCGGTGACGACCCGCCCCATGTTCGGCAACCTGTCGGGCTTCGTCAACGGCAACATGTTCTGCGGGCTCTTCGGGGAGGACCTGTTCGTGCGGGTCTCCGAGGATGACCAGGCCAGGATCCGCAAGCAGGGTGGCCGTGCCTTCGAGCCGATGCCGGGAAGGGCGATGACGGGTTACGTGGTGGTGCCGACCGGCTGGCAGAAGAAGCCCGATGCGACGCGGGCCTTGATCGTGACGGCCCTGGTATGGGCACGGACCTTGCCGGCAAAGGCGTCAAAGACGGCCAAGAAAGCCGTGCCGAAAAGAGCCACCGCCACCAAAGCCGCGCCGAGAAAGAAAAACCCGACGCCTCGCGCCCGCTAAACCGGCCGAAGCCAGCCGAGGGGGATCTTGCGCGACGTCTTCTTGGTGTAGTTGGCGTAGCCCTTCATGGTCGCCACCACCGTTCCCAGACCCTTTCGTACTCCGCTGGATTCGTGATCTCCTGCATTCGGGCCTTGATGATCGCATCGTTGACCTGAAGAGTGACGTTGGGGTTCGCCACCATGTTGAGCCACCAATTCGGATGGACATCCGCGCCACCGAAGGATCCGATTACCACCCAGCCATCGCCCTCACGAACGGCGCCGAGCGGCACGGTATGAGGTTGTCCACTCTTGCGTCCGGTGGTCGTCAGCAGAATTTGCTGCATCTTGCCCATCTTGCGGACCATGCCACGGCGATACATGAAGACTCCGACTGGATTGAACGCACGAAGCATCCAGCGGCTCATTCCAGTGGGGCGTTTGACCGGCGCGGTGCCGGGTGTGTCCTTGCTCATTGACCTGATCTTGGCACGGAGAATAGGCAGGTGAACCCGATTACCTGGGTGCAGGGTCTCAACGGGACCACCCTGGTCGTAGCGATCTGCATCCTCATGTTCGTCGAGGAGGTGGGTGTCCCCTTGCCCTTCGCACCGGGCGACATTGTCCTCGCCATCGGAGGCATCGCGGTCGCGGGCGGCCGCGTCAATCCCCTAATGCTGGTCAGCGCGGTGGCGCTCAGCATCACGGTCGGCGCCATCCTTGGTCGGGCCGTGGCCGAGTGGCTCGGCTGGGACCGGTTGATGCGGATCGCCGAGCCGCTCCACGCGCGCGGCCCGCTGGAACGCGCGGCCGGCCTCTTACAACGAGGCGGTTGGCGGGCGGTCTTTACGGCCCGACTCATACCCGGTCTCCGCGTCTACACGACCCAGGTGGCAGGAATCAGCCGCATGCCGCTTCGGACGTTTGTCGCGGGGCTGCTTCCCGCCAACGCGGTCTACATCGCCGCCTTCGTCGGCCTGGGAGCCGCCTTCGGGCGTCCCATCCTCTCTCTGATCCAGCTGGCTGAGCAACAACTGCTGATCGCGATCCTGGTTCTCGTCGTCCTGGTCGCGGTTTTCATCGTGGCTCGTGGCCCGCTGCGCCGAACGCTGGTCTCGCTGCAGGCGGCCGGCTGGACGGGCCCGCTGCGATTCCGGCTCGACTCGGTCGGCGTGGTTCTGATTCTGGGCAGCCTCGGCCTGAACTTCGCCGGTCATGCCATCGCCGTCACCTTTGGGCTGCCACTCTTTCTCGATGCGATCGGGACAGTGCTCGCCGGCGTTGTTGGCGGTCCATGGGTGGGTGGCAGCGTCGGCTTGATCAGCAACCAGGTCAGCTCGAACACCGTCGACCCGATCGCCGCCCCCTATGGCATCGTTTCCTTCGCTGTCGGCTTCGTTGCCGGTCTCGCAAGGTATCTGAACTGGCAGAAGCGGGCGAGCGGCTGGGTGGCTCTCTGGTTGATCACCTTCCTGATCGCATCCGTGGTGTCCACGCCGCTCAACTTTCTAATCAATAGCGGAAAGAGCGGCGTGCGGTTAGGTGACTCGGTCTATGCGACGCTCGGCGCCGCCCATTTCCCGCGGGTTATCGCGTCCGTGATCGGTGAGGCCGCCGTGGATCTCCCGGACAAGTTGATCACAGTGGTCGCCGCCTTCCTCATCGCGCAAGGTTTGCCGGGGCCGCGCACGGCACCGACCTCAGCCGACCTCGACCTGGGCGAGGCCGTCACCTTCGTCGTCCGGTCCCACCGATGGGTACGCCGGTTGCTGGCCGGCGCCACCTGCCTGCTGTTCTTTTGGCTGATCGTTCCGTTCCTGCTGTTAATCGGCTATTCGGTGAAGATCTCACGGGTGGTGCGAGCAGGTTCCCGTGAGCTTCCACCCTGGGAGCATCCCTGGCAGCTCGTCAATGACGGCTTTAAGTTCCTCGTCATCATGCTGATCTGGATCGTCCCCGCCATCGTTCTCAGCATCCCGGCCTCCGTCGTGACCGAGTCGTCCGCCGTCGGCGAGCTGGCCGGGATCCTGTCGGCAGCCGGCAGCGTGTGGATACTGGGTGTGATCGTGCTCGAGCCTGCGATCATCAGCCAGTATCTGGACCGCGGGTTCGCGGGCGGTCTGAATCCGGCGGCGGTCATCCGTCGTGCGCGGGTGAACCTGGCGCTCAGCATCGTGGTCGGCGCGCTGGTCGGCGCGCTCGCGACCATCGGCATCCTCGGCCTGGTCGCGCTCGTGGTTGGGCTGTTCGTTACGTTTCCCTATGCGAGTTACGTCGCGGCCTACCTGACCGGACGCTATGCCCGCCTTACCGAGTCACCCGGTGCTACGGGCCGAAGCGATAGATCGCTGAGCTATCAGATAGATACAGGGCGTGATCCGGCCCTTCCTTGACATCGAGCTGGCAACGCGGCCCGTCGAATAGGGGTCGGGTCCCGTCGGCGGACATCACCTTGAGCCGCGCCTCGCTGTAACTGCAGAAAACGAACTTCCCCTCATAGCCGGTCGGCCCCTTCTGGCTGACGAATGTCGCGCCGGTGGGGACGACGTCTTCGGATCCGCTCTGCCAGGTCGGCAGCGTGCCGACACACCGCAGACCTTGTAGATGACGCCCCTCGCCGAAACATGTCGGCCACTGGTAATTGCCGCCCCGAACCACCAGGTCGACCTCATCCCATCCGCTGCCGGGGGTGCCCGCGTCGCCGGACGGCCCGTTATCGGTGACCATCAGCTTGCCTTCGGACGAGAAGGCGATGCCGAATGGATTGCGCAGGCCGATGGCCCAAACAGGGTTGCCTCGGCCGAATGGATTGTCGTCTGGAACGCTGCCGTCGGCGTTGTATCGCAGGATCTTGCCGCGGAGGCTCGCCGTGCTCTGCGCCTCAGCTGCCATGTGGTTCTCGCCCATGGTGACGTAGAGCTTGCCGTCGGGACCGAAGGCGATCCGCCCACCCTTGTGGCAACAGTCCGGTCCGGCCGGCAGGTTCTCGATGATGGTCGTCAGATTGATACCGGTCCCGTTGCGGTCCAGCCAACGCACGACCCGTTGCCGGGTCAGGTCATCGGCCCGGCTGTAGAAGGCGTAGACGAGGTGGTCCTTGTCGAACGTCGGGCTCAGGGCCAGACCGAGGAGTCCGCGCTC
>JALYYE010000342.1 GCA_030946735.1 Candidatus Dormiibacterota bacterium | reverse complement strand
TAGGGGCGGAGAGGATCGAACTCTCGACACCCTGCTTAAAAGGCAGGTGCTCTACCACTGAGCTACACCCCCGCCGACGATTATAGGTAGGGGTCTTCGCCCAGCCAGGCGTCGCCTAGAGCTTGTTGAAGAGGTTGAAGACCGGGGAGTACGCCTGCGACAGCGCCAGCCAGGTGACCCAGCCGATCGCGAGCAGGATCCCGATAATCAGCAATGCTTCCACCATGTCGAGCCAGTGGTGAAGATGCCGAACCATGTGAACCAAACCTCCTGCATTGAGCCTAGGTGGTCCCCTTCCGCCCGTCAATAGCCCGAAGTGCCCATCCTTCCCCTGTTACACTCGACCACCGTGCCGACCAGCCGCGCCGACGCCTGGGCGCTCCTCAATGAGTTCACCAAAACCCCGCATCTGATCAAGCACGGGCTGGGCGTCGAAACGGCGATGCGGGCCTACGCCCCCAGGTACGGCGGCGATCCCGACACCTGGGGCGTCGTCGGCCTCCTCCACGACTACGACTTCGAGCGCTTCCCGGAGGTAGGCGAGCACGCCGTGAAAGGCGCCGAGATCCTCAAAGAGCGGGGCTGGCCGGAGGAGATCTGGTACGGCGTCCTATCCCACGCCGACTACGCCAACGCGCCTCGGACCACCCCGATGCAGAAGGTGCTCTACGCCGTGGACGAGCTGGTGGGTTTTGTGACGGCGGTCGCCCTCGTCCGGCCCAGCAAGGCGGTCGCCGACGTCGACGTCCAGTCCGTCAAGAAAAAGTTCAAGGACAAAGCGTTCGCCCGCGGCGTTCACCGTGAGCAGATCTTCACCGGCGCCGAGCAACTGGGGGTCGACCTGGACCAGCACATCCAGGTCGTTATCGACGCGCTTAAGGGAAACGCCGCCGCCCTCGGGCTGGCGGGAACGCCAGCTTAAGCCAGGCTCAGCCGCCCGTCCAGCATCTGCAGCACCCGATCGGCTCCGGTCAACATGGCGGGATCGTGGGTGACCACGACAACGCTGCCGCCGCCGCTCGTACGGTACTCGGCGAGCAGGTTGATCACATCCCGGCCGGTTCCCTGGTCGAGCGAGGCGGTGGGCTCATCCGCGAACACCACCGCCGGCCGGTGGATCAGGGCGCGGGCCACGGCTACCCGCTGCCGCTCGCCGATGGAGAGTTGGTACGGTCGCTGCCGGAGCTTCTCGCCGAGGCCCACCCGCCGCAACAGTTCCTGGGCATAAGCCACTACTTCATGGTTCCGCTTGACGGCGCCCACCATGACGTTTTCCAGGGTGCTCAGGTAGTTGATGAGGAAATGCTGCTGGAACACGAAGCCGAAGCGCTGCCGGCGCATCCGTATCAGGCCGGTCGTCGAGATGTCGTGGTAGTCATGGCCGTCGAACGTTACCGTGCCTCGCGTCGGACGCTTCAGTCCTGATAGGAGGTACATCAGCGAGCTCTTTCCGGATCCCGATGGGCCGATAAGCCCGACGAAGCTGCCCCGTTCGACTGACAGCGACACGGTATCGACGGCATGGGCGACGCTGCCGCCGCTCCGGTAATCGAGCGCGAGGTCCTGGGCGCTGAGCATCAGTCCCTCCGCTCGATGATCGAAATGGGATCGAGGCGGAGCAGCTGCCAGGCAACCGTGCCCATGCCGAAGAGGAAGACCATGAGTGGGATGGGCAGCGTATGGAGGGCCAGCACGTTCCAGTCGAAGATATTCATCAGCAGGCCGTGCGGCTCCATGAAGGTGAGGTTGAACCAACTGAGCACCACCACGCCGAGGCCGACGCCGACGATCCACGCCGCCAGCGTGACGCCGAGCGACTCCCAGGCGACCCTGAGAATCAAGCCCCAGCGGCTATAACCAACCGCGGCGAGCAGACCGAACTCGTTCATGCGCTGGCGGAAGAAGAGGTTGTTGAGCAGTCCTACCACTAACGCGAGGACGATCGTGACGAGCAGGATGAGAAAGCGATTGATGGTGTCGAGGTTGGCGATCAGGCTGTCGATCTTTCCCTTGATGTAGGGCCAGTCGAACATCCGAAAGGCGCTATCGCCGATCAGCCGCTGCACCTCGTCATGGACGGCTTGCTCATGACCAGGCTGGGGCACGACCACCAGCCCTTGATAGCGCCGCTCGAAGAGGTAATGCTGGGTCATGTAATCGAGGGGAATGACACCGAGGCGGGTCGGTCCGCGGATGATGCCGACCACCGTGAAGGTGTCGGGGAGGCGGTCGAGCTCGTCGACGGTGTTGCCGACTTTTCCGCCAACCCAGACGTGACGCGAGCGGGCGATCTCCTCGGAGACCGCGATCTCGTTCGCATCCGCCCTGGGTAGCCGGCCGGCGACCACCCGGTCACCGTAGAGGGCGAGTAGCTGCCTCATCCCGGGTTGGTCGAGTCCGTAGAGGTCGAACTGGGCGTTCCCGGCCAGCATATTGATGTCGAGGTTGGAGTAGGCGTCCCGCTTGACGAATTCCGTCCCCGGAATGCGCGCGCTGTCGGCGACCAGCTTGTCGAGGCCCGGCTGCGGCGCCTGGATCGCGCCGAGACTCGTGGTCAGCCGATCGAGGGTGGCCTTGAACTGGCCGATGGTCGCGCTCGGCGAGGGCGGGATCGGAATGTCGGCGACGCTCCGACCCGCGGCATTGAGGTTGGCGGTGTCGCGGTTCATCGCCTGCAAGGATTGCTGCAAGCCGGCGGCGTCCGATGAGGCGTTGCCCACCGCCGCCTGCAGGCGGGCCAGCTGCGCGCTGTCGGGGACGATCGAGTGCAGCCAGGTTTGATGCTGCTGCAGGTAGGTGAGCAACGGGCGCGGGTCATTGGGATTCTGGGTCAGCGTCCGGACCAGCTCGTCGAAGGCTTTCTGCTCCGACTGGAGGCGCTGGACTCGAACGATGAGGTCCGCCAGGGGAACGAGGTCGCCGCGCAGCCGGGCGGCGTAATAGCGGGCGTTGGCGGCATCGACCTGGAGCTGTTGGACGGCGGGCAGCTGCGCGCGCACCTGGGCCGGCAGGGCGATCACGGCGTTGTAGTACGAGGAGATCCC
>JALYYE010000312.1 GCA_030946735.1 Candidatus Dormiibacterota bacterium | reverse complement strand
TGGCTCTGGTGGATCATCATCGGCGGTATCGCGGGTGCGCTCGCTGGACGAGTCGTCAGAGGGCGCGGGTTCGGGATCATCGTGGACATCATCGTCGGAATCGTCGGCGCCTTCATCGGCGGCTGGATCATCACCGATCTCCTCAAGATCGGCGGGAGCGGGATTCTCTTCAGTTTCATCGTCGCCTTTATCGGTGCCTGCATCTTGCTCTGGGGACTGCGCCTGGTCGCCAAGCGTGGGTAAAAGCGCCTAGGCGACCTGAGCCACGGGACGTCCGTCGCCACGCTGCGTCACATAAAGGCATCGGCCAGCCTCGTGTTGGGCTTGTTGCATATTTACTTGCAGATCGAGTTATGATGCCGCTGTGAAACTAACCCGTCGCTACATCATCTCGTTGGCATTCTCAGCCCTGATCATTGGGGCAAACTCAGTCGCGGCGCTTGCGGCCACGGACCCTTTTAGTGGCGGCAGCAATACCGCCGGGAATTTTGCGGTGTTGGCCGGAACCACCGTCACCAACACCGGGCCCAGCTGGATCACCGGCCAACTGGGGGTGAGCGCGGGCAGTGCCGTGACCGGCTTCCCGCCCGGGACCTCTGGTGTGCAACACAAAGCCGACGCGGTAGCCGGCATCGCCCAAACGGACCTCGCGGCCGCGTACACCAACGCAGCTGCCCAACCATGTCCCCCGGCGAACAATAAGACCGGTGTGAATCTCGGCGGCCAGACCCTGGTCCCAGGCGTGTACTGCCAGACCACCGCGCCGACGCTCACCGGAACGCTGACCCTGAACGGCTCAGGCATCTACATCTTCCAGATCCTCCCGGCCACCACGCTGGTGACGGCATCCGGTGCGAAGGTCGTCCTCATTGGGGGCGCTCAGCCATGCCAGGTCTTCTGGGTAGTCGGCAGCTCGGCAACCATTGCCACCACGACTCAGTTTGTGGGCAACATCCTGGCTTTGCAGTCAATTGCCATGCAGACCAGGGCAACACTTAACGGTAGAGCGCTGGCGCGGAACGGCGCGGTGACGCTAGATACCAACCGCATCATCCAGGCCGCCGGATGCGGCTATTCCGCGCCAACCTATGTCGCCCCGCCTGCCGGAAACACGTTGCCGGCCACGCTGCCTCCTTCGTCGCCAATCCTCGGGGTGCCGGCTGCCGGCGGCGGTCCTCCCCAGGGCGAGGGTTTCCCCTGGGTCCTGGCGCTGGTCGCCGGTATCCTGGCTAGCGTCGGCGCCGTGCGCCTGGGCGTGACAATGCGAGGCCAGCGCCGCCGCACGCAGTAATCTGGCGACGGGAGGATTGGGGCCGACTGCAATGCTGTTCGCACGCCACGGCTCGCCCGGTCGGCTCACCGCCTCGCTGATGGCGGCAACCGTCCTCGCCGCCTGCGGCAATGCCCAGGCGAGCGAGGGCCAGCCGGTTCCCCGGTCATCTCAAGCGGCAACGACCTCGGCGCAACCAGGCGCCCAACGGGCCTCGGCTGAATCCGCCAACCAGCTCCTTGTCCAGGCGCCATTGGTCGACCCGGGCATCGATCTCCGGGCCGGGCCGGTGGAGGTGCCAGTCGAGCTGCGGATTCCGTCACTGCGGATCAGCGCCCCTGTGCTTGGTGTGGGCCTCAACCCCAAGAACGTGATGGACACACCGACGGGTTCCGCCAACGATGCCGTCTGGCGCAAGGTGTTCTGGTATCGAGGTGGCGGCATCCCGGGCGACGCGACCACGGCCACGATCGCCGGTCACGTCGATGACATCCTCGGCCGGCCCGCCATCTTTGCCCACCTCAAAGACCTCCGGCCAGGCGACCCCATCGTCGTTCACGACTTAAAGACCGACGTCGACGTTGAGTTCCAGGTCACCGGGACCGTCATCTACACGCTCAAGCAGACCGTCGACCACGCGGTTCTCTCGCGGATCTACGGGTCCGGACCGGTCGACGGCCAGGAGCCGCAGCCGTCGCCTGACGGCCTCGCCCACTTGACCCTGCTGACCTGCACCGGCCATTGGGTCAAGGGCTGGGGCACGTTCGATCAGCGTCTGGCCGTTTACGCCGTGAGCGTCCCGGCGCCGCTTACGCCTGGCCGCATCTCACCGCATCTGAAGGGGTGATCGCGGGCCGACCCTAGAGAATGCGTTGCCGGATTCCGTAGACCGCCACCGTGCCGCCGCCGGCACCCAGCGCCGCCGCGATCAATCCCCCAAACGCGAAGAGCACCTGTCCAGTGAGGATGCCGTACGCCATGACGCCCAATCCTGGAAGAGCGAGGGCAACGACAACGGCCAGGCCGAGCCCGATGGTGGCTGGCGTGACCCAGGTCGTCCGCAACGAGAGCCCTCCGGGTCGCGACCACATCAGCGCCATGAATCGATCTGCAACGGGCAGCAGCCGCAGCTGCCAGGGATCAAGCGGCGGCACGTCCTTGGGAACTCGCGTCCAGGGATAGCTCACAAGGGAACAACGCGCTGCGTGCCCGCGGCCTTCGCTGCGGGTGGCGGCGAGCCAGAAACATTAGTACGCGCCTGATTGATTCGGCTACCCGCCGCTCATAGAATCCGCGCGCAAGCATGCGGACTCCTCCTCGTCGCCTGATTGCCCCGATTCTGGCCGTTGCGTTGAGCGCGTGTGGCGCCAGCCAGGCCGTCACGCCGGCGCGCACCTCGACCCCGCGTCCAACACCGAGCCCAGTCAGCTCACCGACGGCAACACCTACACCGCATGTCACTGTTGTCGACGCCGCCTACGTGGCCGCCGAGCTGGGGGGCGTCGAGGAAGGAATCCGCCTTCCGGACATGCCGGCGCAGGAATATCTCAGTCTCGGACGGCGGCAGCAAAGTGCCTACCATCTGCTCGGCGCCCATCCGGATTGGGTCCCGACGGTACTCGCCGCGGTTCCGGCCTCGGTTCGTGCCGCGGTCCAGGCCAACATCAGTGCCGCGCAGCAGATCGACAGCCTGAACGGCGCCAGTAGTGCGCTGCCCCACTGGCGGATCATTGCGCCGCCCGCGCCGGACGTCCTGCTCGGCTATTACCGCGAGGCCCAACAAGCCTCCGGGATCCAGTGGCAATATCTCGCCGCCATCAACTTGATCGAAACCAACATGGGCCGTATCCAGGGACTGAGTTCCGCGGGGGCGCAGGGACCGATGCAGTTCATGCCGGCGACCTGGGCCAGCTATGGCAGCGGCGACGTCAACAACCCACACGACGCCATCCTCGCCGCTGGTCGCTACCTGCAGGCCCACGGCGCGCCTTCGAACATGAGCCGGGCGATCTACGCTTACAACCCCAGCACGCTGTATGTGCGTGCCGTCCAGCTGTATGCGCAGCAGATGTTTGC
>JALYYE010000311.1 GCA_030946735.1 Candidatus Dormiibacterota bacterium | reverse complement strand
TCGCGCACCTCGCGCAGCTCGGCGGCACAGGTGGCGCAGCCGGCGATGTGCCCGTCGATCCGGCGGCGTTCGTCGGCGGCCAGCATGCCATCGGCATACGGGATCAGCCAGTCGCGTGCGGTTGCATGACTCAACATCTGGGCTTTGGCCTCTGTCTGGTAGAACGGACCGAATTCACGCCGTATTCGCCTCCTCGCTGCGCACGAGGTCGCCGAGGCGTTCACGGAGCAGCCGCTTGGCGCCGTTGAGACGCGACATGACCGTGCCGAGGGGAATATCGAGCGTCTTGGCGATCTCGTCGTAGCTCAGTTCGCCGAAGGCCTGCAGCGCGATCGTGTCACGGTAGTGTGACGGGAGGCTGGCGATTGCCTGACGGACCGCCCGCTGCAGGTCATGCCGGGTCGCCACGTCCATGGGATCCGACTCGCGGCTCGCCGGCGGCTGCTCCATGCCATCGAGGGAAATTACCGGGCGGCGGCGGCGCAGCGCGTCGGTGACGGCGTTAGCGGCTACCCGGTGGAGCCAGTGCTTGAAGGGCTTTTCGTGGCGGTAGCCGGGGAGGGCCTTGTAGACCTTGAGGAAGACCTCCTGGGCGACGTCTTCCGCGAGGCTGAGTTCGCCAAGTGCCCGGAAGGCGACGTTGATCACCAGCCGGTGGTGACGGATCACGAGCTGGCGGAATGCCTCCTGGTCCCCCGCCGCGCTCCGATCGATCAACCGGCGTTCTTCGGCATCCCCCTCGATCGAGGGAGCGTCGTCCACCCTGGCCATCTCCCGACGGTGTGACGCCGGCCGGGGGACGGGCTTGCGACGGCGAGTCAGGCCGTGGGCTGGCGGCGCAGGTCGCTCAGGAAGCGGCGGACCTGGGTCGCCGCGTCCTCCGGGGCTCGGGCAATGGCGTCGAGCAGGGCGCTGGCCACGATGACCCCGTCGGCCTTGCCCTTCAATGCGGTGAGGTGCTCGACGCGCGAGATGCCGAATCCGACCACGATCGGCAAGCTGGTGTGATGGCGCACCGTTTCGATCAAGGGCAGGAGCGCGGCATCCAGCTCGGCGCGCGCCCCCGTCACGCCGGTGACTGCAATGCAATAGATGAAACCGGTCGCGGCCTTACAGGCGGCCACGATACCGGCCTCACTGCTGGTGGGGGCAACGAAGAACACCAGGTCTATCTGACAGGCGTCGGCCGCGCGGCGCAACTCCGCGGATTCGGTAGGCGGAAGGTCGGGCACGATCAGTCCGTCAACGCCGGCCTCGGAGGCCGCGCGGCAGAAGCGTTGGAGACCGAAGGCCAGGATGGGGTTCAGATAAGTCATGAAGAGGAGCGGCACGTCGGTTTTCTTCCGCGCCTCGCGTGCCGAGTCGAGCGCCCGCGCCACGGTCATGCCCCCCTTCAGCGCCTGCTGCGACGCAGCCTGGATGGTGCGACCATCGGCGAGCGGGTCGGAAAATGGAATACCGAGCTCGATGGCGTCGGCGCCCGATTGTGCGGCGGCCTCTACCAGTGATGGCGTGTCGTCAGGACGCGGATAGCCGAGGGTGAGGTAGACGATGAGGGCCAGGCGCTGCTGCGCACCAAGCTGGGCGAACCTCGCCGCGATCCGGCTCACTCCCCGCTCGCGCCCCGAACGATATCGAGGTCTTTGTCGCCGCGACCCGAGAGATTCACGAGGACGACAGCATCAATCGGGAGCTCGGCCGCCAGTTGCATCGCGTAGGCGATCGCGTGCGAGCTCTCCAGCGCGGGGATGATGCCCTCCAGCCGCGACGTCTGATGGAAGGCCGCCAGCGCCTGTACATCGGTGACACCGACGTA
Source organism: Candidatus Dormiibacterota bacterium (assembly GCA_030946735.1). Classification (GTDB taxonomy): domain Bacteria; phylum Chloroflexota; class Dormibacteria; order CF-121; family CF-121; genus CF-13. Next base: position 207 of record JALYYE010000311.1, on the reverse strand, counting down.
CTCCGCGCGATGCTGATCATGGAGGTAGGCGTGCTCCGGGCCGACGCCGGGATAGTCCAGGCCAGCCGATATGGAATGCGTCGCCTGGACCTGTCCGTCCTCGTCCTGCAACAAGTAGCTGAACGATCCGTGGAGCACGCCGGGACGGCCGCCGCCGATCGAGGCGGCGTGTTGCCCGCTGCTGAGGCCGCGTCCGGCCGCCTCCAC
>JALYYE010000303.1 GCA_030946735.1 Candidatus Dormiibacterota bacterium | reverse complement strand
ACCAGCCGACGCAGCATGCCGCAATCAGTGACCGGATGGACCTTCTTGCCGACCTGGGTCATGCGCTGGAACGGCGGCAGTTCGTGCTTCACTACCAGCCGGTCGTTCGGCTGCGCGATGGGATGGTCATCGGGTGCGAGGCCTTGCTGCGCTGGGACCATCCGCGCCGTGGGTTGCTGTCGCCCGGCGACTTTCTGGCGCAGGCGGAAGAGACAGGGATGGTCACCGCGCTGCAGCGCTGGGTGCTCGGCCAGGCGTGCGCCGATGGCAAGCGCTGGCAGCTGCGGTTTCCGGTGGAGCCGGCGCTCCAGGTCAGTGTCAATATCAGCCAGCGCGGGCTGGCGGAGGCCGACCTTGTGGGTGATGTCACCCACGCCTGCACGGCGGCCGCCTTTCCGCCCTCGCAGCTCGTCCTCGAACTGACCGAGGGCGCGACACTCGAGGGCTCAGCGATCGTGTCTCGCCTGCTCGACCTGCACGAACGCGGGGTCAGCGTGGCGCTGGGAAACTTCGGTGCTCACGCGGCGCCGTTGAGCGCGTTGCGCGACTTACCCGTGGACATCGTCAAGCTCGATCATTCGTTCGTCGCTCGGATGGCCAGCAGTTCGACCGATGCCACCGTAGCCCGGGCGGTCATCGATCTGAGCACCGCCCTGGGAATGCTCACGATCGCCGACGGCATCGAACGGGTCGATCAACTCGCCGCGCTGCGGGAGATGAACTGCCCTGCCGGCCAGGGCTTTTACCTATCCCGGCCGCTGCCCGCCGCGGGCGTCGAGCGCCTGCTGGCCGCGTGCGGCGGCGATGTGGGATTGGTGCTGCCGGCCTTCCGCCTCGACCGTGCGAGCTAGCGCCTAACCGACGGTGGCGAGTCCGCCCTCGTCCGGAGGCGACGGTACTGGCTCGACCATGATCTCTCGGGCGTCGGGAAGCTCGACCCGAAGACGCTCCTGCACGCGGTGCGCCAGCTCGTGGGCCTCGGTGATTGGCATGGTCCGTGAGACGTGAATGACAAGCCGCACTTCTGCCTGGCGCCCCAGCCACCGCACCCGGAGCTCGCCGAGGCTGCGTACTCCCGGAATGGCTCGCGCAATCCTGGCCACCTCCGCGGCCACTTCATCGTCGTGCACATCCATGAGGCGCGCGACCACGTCGCGGGTAGCGTCGATCCCGATGTGCACGATCAAGACGGTGATGGCAAAACCGGCAAGTGGGTCAGCCTGTCGGAAGCCGAGCGCTACCCCGACGAGGCCGATCAGCGCGCCAAGGGAGGCAATCGCGTCGAGCCGGGAATGACGCGCATCAACGATCAACGGAGCGCTCTTGATCGCCCGTCCCACCCGCATCTTGTAGCGCGCGACCAGCTGGTTTCCGACTATCCCGATGACGGCTGCCGCCATGCCGAGCGTGAGGTGGCTCGTTCCGCGTCCCGAGAGGAGCTTCTCGAATGACTGAATGCCGGCCAGGACCGCGCTGCCCCAGATAGCGGCGACGATGAGGATGCCGGCCAGGTCTTCGGCGCGCCCGTAGCCGTATGGATACCTTGGTGTGGGTGGCCTTCGGGAAGTCCGAAACCCGAAGTACACCCCAACGGTCGTAAACACGTCCCCAAGGTTGTGGAGCCCATCGGCCAGCAAAGCGACGCTGCCGGAGAAGACGACGACGGTTAACTCGAGTGTGCTCGTCAACAGAAGTCCAAGGGAGGAGACGGCGATGGCGCGCATCGCGCGGGCACGATTGGTTGCGTCTCGCGCGTCGGGCCCGGGCAATCGAATTACCGATTCCTCAGTTGTGTGGGTCACGTCGCCATGATGCCAGCCACATACCCCCCTAGGGTATACTTTGGAGGCCATGAAGCCGAGTTATACGAAAGACCGCGACGCGCTCCAGTCTCGCCTCAGCCGGATCGAGGGCCAGGTCCGCGGAGTCTCGCGGATGGTCGATGAGGAAGCCTATTGCATCGACGTGCTGACCCAGATCAATGCCATCAAGGCCGCCATCGACCAGGTCGGGTTGCTGCTGCTCGAGGACCACATCAAGGGCTGTGTCACCACCGCGGTGCGGCAAGGGGATCAGACCAAGGTGGAAGAGCTGGTCAAAGCCGTCGAGCGGTTCGCGAAGGCGTAAGCCGGACCTAGCGAATGCAAATCTTTGGTCCGATCGCGGACAGCCTGCGGATGGCGTTCTTCATGTTCTGGGACACGTTGTGGCCGCTGATCTTCGGATTCGGCTTGTCGGGCGTGGTCCAGGCATTTGTCTCGCGCTCGCAGATGCAGCGAATCATGGGGGACCACCGGCCGCGCACGCTTGCGATCGCCTCGATCTTCGGCGCCGCGTCATCGTCGTGCTCCTACGCGGCGAGCGCGATGTCCAAGTCGCTCTTCCAGAAGGGGGCCGATTTCACCACCGCGATGGTTTTCATGCTGGCGTCCACCAACCTGGTGATCGAGCTGGGGCTGGTCCTCTGGATCCTGATCGGCTGGCAATTTGCGCTGAGCGAGTACGTGGGCGGCATCATCATGATCGGGCTGCTCGCTCTGGCCGCGCGCTTCGTCTTTCCAGCGGTGGTTGTCACGCGAGCCAGGCAGCACCTGGTGGAGCACAGCTCGGCAGCCGCTCGCGCGGATCAGCCGAACGCGTTAGCCGAAACGCCGGTGCCCCTCACTCGCCGGCTCCAGTCACCGGCGGCGTGGGCCGACGCCGCCAGCTACACGATGGCCGACCTGGTCATGCTCCGAAAGGAGATGGTCATCGGCTACCTGGTGGCCGGCTTTCTCGCCGTGCTGGTTCCGAACAGCCTGTGGAACGCCATCTTTTTCCATGGGCACGGGATCTTGACCTCGATCGAGAACGTGATCGTCGGCCCGCTGATCGCGATCTTGAGCTTTGTCTGTTCCATCGGCAACGTGCCACTGGCGGCCGCGCTCTGGAAGGGCGGCATCAGTTTTGGCGGCGTGGTGAGCTTCATCTTCGCCGACCTCATCACCCTGCCGCTGCTCCTGATCTACCGGCGGTTCTACGGTTGGAGGATGGCACTCCGCATCCTCGCCATCTTCTGGCTGGTGATGGCGGTGGCGGGGCTGGCGACCGAATACCTCTTCAAGGCTTTCGGCCTGGTCCCGGCGGCGCACCCGGCCGAGGTGGTGCAGCCCTCCTTCCAGTGGAACTACACGACCTACCTCAACATCCTGTTCCTCGGTGTCTTCGCCGTGCTCTTCTGGCTCTACCGCAATCGCCAGCGCCTGGGTGGCGGCGCGCAATACGCCATCGACCCGGTTTGTGGGATGCAGGTCGAGCGCCAGCTGGCCCCGGCGAGTATGCAAAGTGGAGGCGAGACTTATTACTTCTGTTCCGACCGCTGTCACGATCGCTTCGCCACCAACCCCATCAGGAGGACCAGCATGAGCGAGCAGATCGATCCCATCTGCGGAATGACGGTGGAACCGGAGACGGCCGCCGCCAAGCGCGAGTACGCCGGCAAGACCTATTACTTCTGCGGCACGGGCTGCGCCAGGGCCTTCGACCGCAATCCAGAGGCGGCTATCGACTCGACGCGCTCCGCGTGACGGCGGGTCAGCGTCCGGCGAACTGCGCACCCAGCACGCTCTGTAGCAGGCTGAGCACGGCTGGATCGCTCCCGACGTAAAGGGCCAGGACTCGTCCCTGCCGAAAGAAGTGGGGCGGTGCGACCCAGCTGATCTTTGTGGTCGAGGTTCCGCTTCCATCCGAGTTGACCTGCTTCGCATCCGCGCTGGCCGCCGAGGCCGAGGTGTATTCGAACAGCTGCAGGTCGGCCGGAGCGGTCAAGGGACCGCCACTGAGACGGACGGCGGTCCCTGATTGGGGGTTGAGGAAGGGCTGGGAGATCGTGCCCGAGATGTCGACGGTCACGGTCTTGCGGAGGGTATCGATCAGGCTTACCTGATCCTGAACTGGCCCGCCATGGCTTTGCGGGGGACCTTGAACCGCTCCGCAGGC
>JALYYE010000280.1 GCA_030946735.1 Candidatus Dormiibacterota bacterium | reverse complement strand
CCGGCGCTAATGAGGGCGGCCGCGTGGGTGGCGAGCGCCTGCATCTGGGCAAGGCTCGCCTCGAAGTGACCGGTGGCCGGCTCATCGCCCTCATCCACCAGCTCCACCAGCGACACCTCGAACGACTTCTCGTCCTGACTGTAGGTCAACGTCATGAAGCCGACCCTCCACCGGGGCGTAACGGGTTGCTCCAGCGCCATGTCGGGAAGACGCCCGGCCGGTGGCACCGGCACGCGAGAGAAGACTTCCTGCAGTCGCTCGGTTAGTGCGCGCAGCTGGTCCTTCTCGAGAGCCAGGCTGACCAGCTGTCCGCCGGCGCGTAACTGGAGGTAGAACTCGCGCTTGCCCGGCTCACCGATCGCCCCGGCGGTCACCCGCGTGACCTGTTCGTAGTCAAAGCTTTCCGACGGCATCGCTCTATTCTCCCGCACCCTCTCGCAGACCCGGTAGGACCCACAAAAATGCGGGCCGCTGGGGAAGCGGCCCGCTAAAGAGGGGGAGGGAGCGAAGGGATACAGCTTTATGTTTACCCAGTCTGTTGGCTGCCTAACGGGCCGGGCATCGGGTGCCGACCTGAATGCGGCGCGGCAGCAACCGATTGCAAATCCGGGCCGAAATGGGCCTCGGATCGGTGCCTAGAATGAGGTGTGAGACCCTCGTTGGACCCACGGTGGTGGCACCGAAACCTCACAACCTTTCAGAAGGTCGTGGTCGCCAACAGCGTGATCATCGCCGCCGGCGCCGTCAGCGGTCCGCTGATCACCCTGAACTTCTCGGGACGGTCCCGGTTGCCCTTCTTGCTGGGCCTGCTCGCGATCGGCCTGGCCGCGATCCTGGTGGCCAATTTCCTGATCCTGCGGCTGGCGTTCAAGCCGATGCGCGAGCTCGAGTCCACGATGAGCGCGGTGCAACCAGGGCTCGAGGAGCCGCGGGTCCACGCCAATTTCTCCGACCCCGACCTGCGGCGGATCGCCAGCGTCTTCAACACCATGCTCGATCGCTTGGAGCACGAACGCCACCTGAGCGCGCAGCGTGTCCTGCAAGCGCAGGAACGCGAGCGCCAGCGGGTTGCGCGCGAGCTGCATGATCAGACGGGCCAGGCGCTGACTCACGAGATCATCAGCCTCGACCTGTTGCTGGAACGCACGGGCGATGCCAAAGCGCGGCAGCAGCTCGAGGCCGTCAAACGCACGCTGGAGGAGACCCTGGAGGAAGTGCATCGGATGTCCCAGGACCTGAGGCCATCGGTGCTCGACGATCTCGGCCTGGTGCCAGCGTTGCGCACGCTGGCCAAGCAACCCTCTGGATCGGAGGTCGCGCTTCAGGTGGACGGACTGCGGGATCGCCTGCCGGCGCCTATCGAGACGGCGCTCTACCGGATCGCGCAGGAAGCTTTGACCAATGCGAACAAGTACGCCAAGGCGTCGCACGTCAACATCGACCTGCGTAGCCTCGACGGCCACATCCGGCTGCGCGTCCGCGACGACGGCGTCGGTTTCGATCCGCGAAGCATTCCCGAACGGGAGGAGCCGGGGCGTGCTGGGCTGGGGATATTCGGTATGCGCGAGCGAGCCACGTTGTTGCGCGGGACACTGGAAATCCACTCGGCGCCGCACAGGGGCACTGAGGTCGTCGCCCAATTACCACTGGAGGACCGACATGCAGGTTGAACGCCGCCCGATCCGCGTGATGCTTGTCGAGGACCACAACCTGGTCCGTGCCGGGATCCGCGCCGTTATCGACGGACAGAGCGACATCCAGGTGATCGCGGAGGCAACGGAGGGGCGGGAGGCGATCCGGTTGGCGCGGGCCAACTGTCCGGACGTGGCAGTCGTCGACGTGGCCATGCCGGGCATGTCGGGGATCGAGGTAACCCGCGACATTCGTCGCCTATGCCCGCAGACTCAGGTGCTGATCCTGACGGCGCACGACAACGAGGAGTACTTCTTCCAGACGCTGAAAGCGGGTGCCGTGGGGTATGTGCTCAAGAAAGCCGCCGCCTCGGACCTGATTGCCGCCATCGAGGCGGCCAGCAAGGGCGAGCCCTATCTCTATCCATCGGTGGCGCGGCTGCTCGTTTCGGATTACCTGCAGCGCGCGCCTGAGCGAGAGACCTTCGAGCCACTCAGCGATCGCGAGCGCGAAGTCTTACGCCTGGTGGCGGAAGGCAAAACCAACCGCCAGATCGCGGACGGCCTCTTCCTCAGCATCAAAACCGTACAGACACATCGCGATCACATCATGAAGAAGCTGCACATGCACGATCGCACCGAGCTGGTCAAGTACGCGATTCGTAAGGGGCTGATCGAGGCGGATAGTTAGGACGTGATCTCGACTGTCAGTCGCAGGTCGAGGAAGCGACCGATGTCGGCAACCTCCGCCTCGATGCCGGCCCGAACCGTTTTGGGAAGCGGCTGCGATGGTTCCAGCAGGACCTGGCCGCCGCGGGCGCCGGACTTGCGCAAGCTCCAGGCCGCCATCGCCCTGCCGCTGACAACGACGGCGGGATGAAGCCATCCACCACCCCGCTGTAAGCGACGCTGCAGCGGTAAGGGCACGGCGAGGTCGCGCCGCCGATAGCCGAGCAGGTAGGTATCGAATGCCGGCAGCAGCCGGACGTCGGTCTCCAGCACCGCTGCCCGCAATCGCAAACGTTGTTTCCGCACAAAACCCGGTCGTCCCTGGATCATGACCTCCGTCAGGCCGGCTCTGGCACCGCTGACGGCTGATCGCGCCTCGATCATGGCTAGGCCTGACCAGGCGCTGAGGTCATCGATGGTGGCCGGGCCGTAGGCCGCGAAGTAGCGGCGAGCGAGCTCAGCCAGCGCCGTTTCTCGGGACGGCATTGGTGTCCTTGGGACCCAATCATCCAGCAGCACATAGGTGGACGCGCCATCGTCGCGGCCGGGCCCGAGACAGAGAATGCCCTGTAAGGCGGCCAGCGCGATCAGGTGGATAGGTGCCTGGGTCTTGGGGTCGAGCACCATGTGCCGACTGCGCAGGCGATCGACCAGCGCGTATCGCGTCAGCGGTCCAGCCTCCGCGAGGACCTTTCGGATCGTGGTGACACCCCGGGCTTTCAAGTCGTCGTCCAGCCCGAGTTGGGCGTGGCGAGTGGCGCCAGCCCGGGCAAAGACCGGACCCAACAGGTCAAGCAACCAACGAACGTCCTCCGCGGCGACCACGTGCAGCGTTCCCCGCATCAACCACGTGCGGACGATTGAACGGTCCTGATTGAGTGCCTGGTCAACCTTGCCGGCCTCGAGACCCGCGCTGCGGGCGCGCATGCCGAGCGTCGCGGCGCTCCAGACCTGAGCCTGCAGGCCGCAGACCTCCCGGAGGATCGTGTCGGGCCGCGTCCCCGGAGCCGTGTCCCGGGTGAGCCGCTGAGCCCGTGCCCGCATCCGCAGCACGACGCTGTCGGAAAGGATGTTAGCCGCCGGCAGGTCCTGCCTCGAGGCCTGGTTGCGTCATGCGCGATGGATCCAGCAAGCGGTCCAGCTCCTCTGGGGCCAGCCTGGTTTGCTCGCGCGCCACCTGGCGAACGGTCTTACCAGTGGTCAGCGCTTCTTTGGCGATCTTCGCGGCCGCGTCATAGCCGATGGCGGGCGCAAGCGCGGTGGCCAGCATCAACCCTTGCTCGACCATTTGCGGGCCCCGCTCGGTGGCCTTGATGCCCACGATGCTGTGCCGGGCCAGGTTTTGGGCGGCCGCCGAGAGCACTGCGATCGATTCGAGCAGAGAGTAGGCCGCCACCGGCACCATCAGGTTGAGCTCGAAAATGCTTCCCGACTGGGCAGCGATCGCGATCGTCTGGTCGTTGCCCAACACCTTCGCCACCACCATCGTCAACGACTCGATGATCACGGGATTGATCTTTCCGGGCATGATCGAGCTCCCGGGCTGGACCTCCGGCAGGGTGATCTCGCCCAGGCCGGCGCGAGGCCCCGACGCGAACCAGCGCAAGTCGTTGCCGATCTTCCAGAGACTGACGGCGACGGTGCGAACGGCCCCCGCCGTCGACAAGACGGCGTCCAGCGTCGCCTGCGCCTGGAAGTGGTTGTCGGTCTCTCGCACCATCAGGCCGGTGCGTCTCGACAGATGGGCGCAAACGCGTTGCGCGAACTCGGGATGGGCATTGATGCCAGTGCCGACGGCGGTGCCGCCGAGGGGCAGCTCCGCCAGCTCCTCCGCGGCAAGGCGGACGCGATTCACCGATCGCTCGACCTGACCGGTATAGCCGCGGAACTCCTGGCCGAGGCGAATGGGGGTCGCGTCCTGAAGGTGCGTCCTTCCCGTCTTGATCACCGGCATGAACTCTTTGGCCTTCTTGTCCAGAGCGTCCTTCAGGAAGGCAAGCGCGGGAACCAGCTCTTCGTGGATCGCGACCAGCGCCGCCAGCTGCATCGCCGAGGGGATGACGTCGTTACTCGACTGGCACTTATTGACGTGGTCGTTGGGATGGACCGGCTGCCGAGAACCGAGCGCATGACCGAGGATCTCGTTCGCCCGGTTGGCGATCACTTCGTTGGCGTTGGTGTTGGTCGATGTCCCCGACCCGGTCTGGAAGACGTCGACGACGAAGTCCTTGTCGAACTTGCCTTCCTCGACTTCCTCGGCCGCCTGTTGAATCGGGTTGGCGAGACGAGTCTCCAGGAGCCCGAGCTCCGCGTTGATGAGGGCGGCTGCGCCCTTGATCTGGGCCAGCGCGCGGATGAAGCGACGCGGAAGCCGCAGGTTGCTGATCGGAAAGTTCTGCCGGGCTCGCTCGGTGCTCGCTCCGTAATAGGCACCCGATGGGACTTGGACCTCACCCATGGAGTCTCGTTCGACGCGCGTCCCCTCCTCAGCCACCGACGTCATCCTAGCAACCGTTTGCCGCCATCCCCGATCATTGGAGTGCCAGCAATCGCGTAATCTGTACGCCGTGGCGGCCCGCATCGTCTCCATTCAGCTCTGTCCTGGCCACCGGGAACCGATGCAGCTGGTGCGCAGTGCGAACGTGGTTGAAGGCCTCGGCATCGAGGGTGACAAGCACGCGAGCGCCCCATCCAAGCGGCAGGTCCTGCTGGCCGACAAGGAAGCGCTTGACGCGGTTGGAGTCCTCCCGGGCACCATCAAGGAGAACATCACAGTGGAAGGCGTGGACGTCATGCAGCTTCCGGCCGGCAGCCGCGTGCGCCTCGGCCGGAGCGCCGTCCTGGAGATCACCGCCGTCTGCGAGCCATGTTTTCGGATGGATGAGATCCGCACTGGGCTGAAGGAGGAACTCGTCGGGCGGCGGGGGATGGTCTCGCGCGTGGTCCAGGGCGGGATCATCAATGTCGGCGACCCTATCACCGTGGAACGATCGGAGCCGCTCGCATCCTAACTTGATCCGGGCCGTCGACCTGCACGTCCATCTGCCGCTGAAGGAATGGCTGGAGGGCAGCATGGGGCCCTATCGCGACGGCGCGGCCCGCTACTTCCGCAGCGACGTGCACGAGCGCAGCGTGGACGAGCTTGCCGTCGAGTTCGCCCAGGAAGAACTCTTCGGGATCCTGCTCGCCTGGGATGCGGAAACGGCCACCGGCCGGCCGCCTCTCTCCAACGACTTCGTGGCCGCGATTGTCAAACGTCATCCCAGGCGATTCGCCTTCTTCGCCTCGGTCGATCCCTGGAAGCCGAATGCGGTCGAGCAGCTGGAGCGCGCCGTCAAGGAGCTGGGGGCCAAGGGTGCCAAATTTCATCCCTCGATGCAGGACTTTTACCCGAGTGACGAACGGCATTTCAAGCTCTGGGAGAAGGCCTCGGAGCTGAAGATTCCCTGCCTCTTTCACACCGGCACCAGCGGCATCGGCGCAGGGGAGCCTGGCGGCCAGGGCATCAAGCTCGACCCCGCCCGGCCGATCCACCTGGACATCGTGGCGGCACGATTCCCAGAGCTGCCCATCATCGCTGCCCACTTCGGCTGGCCCTGGCACCTGGAGCTGATCGCGATGGCGCTGCACAAGACCAACATCTACAT
>JALYYE010000242.1 GCA_030946735.1 Candidatus Dormiibacterota bacterium | reverse complement strand
GCACTTCGCGACCGAGCAAGTCGGCGACGGCGGCAGCCACCACCGCGACCAGGAAGGCCACCCCCAGGGCCACCGCCTGGTTGTGCTGGATCGCGCCGGCCGAGACGCGCTCGCGCATCCCGAAGAGCGTCGGCGTCTGCTGGACCAGCCTTGCCCCTAGCGGCAGAACGTAGGTCAGGCCGACGAACCCCACGGCGCCGGCACTCGACAGCCAGGGACGGCCGGTGAGCAGCGCGGCGCCAAAGGCGAACAGCGCGCCGGCCAGCCAGGTCTCGATCAGCAGAGCGCGCTCAGGGTCGAAGTCCAATGAGCGCAACCCGGCATCGAGGCCTCGCCAGGTGGCGCTCCCTTCGAACAGCGCCACGGCGATGGCGAGTCCGAGCATGACGCCGAGCGGCCACAGTCCGGCGATCGATCGCGGCCGGATCCTGCTCGCGCGCGCCCGCAGGCTGGTCAGGCCGCGCGCAACCACTTCACGGGCGCCATCACGTGCCCGGTTAAATGCTGAGCCAGGCGCGGGTAGTGCAGCAGAAGCGTCGAAATGGCGACGACCGGCCAATCGATCAACCGCTCCGCCACCATGTAGCGGGGCTCCCACGCGGGCCGAAACTTCGTCTTGAAGGCAGAAAGGCCACAGGCCGTCGGCCCGCCGGCCGGGGCCAGCCCCAGGCTCGCCCAGGATGCCCGCCCCTTGAAATGCTGAAGGCCGAAGTAGAGTAAGAGGTCCATCGTGCCGCCGGGCGCATCGGCACGTCGCCGCATGGCGTCGAGCGAGACTCCGCGGGCGGCCGGAAGCGAGAGCCAGGTCACGTAGGCGACCAGCTCGCCCGCCGCGTCGTGGGCCAGGCCGACAGTTGTCGGAACCGCCGGTACATCATCGCCGCGTCCGACCGAGAAGCCCATTTCGCCAAAGTGCCTGTTCTGAATCCGCATCTCGGTGAGGCCGCGCATGGCCCGCCGGGTCTGTGGCGTGATCGCGACGTCGGGAAGTAGTGTCACGGTCACACTGTTCCTGTGCGCGCGGCTGACCTCGTGGCGGAGTTTCGCCATAACCGGTCCCTCGAGGGTGAGGCCGTCGAGGTCCACGATCGCCTCGGATCCAATCCGATATCCGTGCCCCCAACCGAACTCGTCGGCCATTGCCTGAGGGACCTGGTAGAAGCCTACGCGCCACCCGCGGCGGTGACTTTCTTCGCGGAATTCGGCGTAGAGCAGAGGAAGGGCGGCCGCCGGCCCGACCCCGGGCCCGAGGACGATGGCGGCGCCCGCGCGAGCTGCGTAGGCGAGGTACGCCGTGCCGTCGCGGTTCCAGAAGTAGCGCTTGTCGTGCATGAGCGTGAACGGGCTGATCCCCGCCCGGGCGTATTCCTCGTACACGGTCGCCAGAGGTCCGATGCTGCTCGGCAGTGGTGCGTTGCGGACGAGGAGCATCAGGCCCCCGAGCCCTGCGCCGAGGGCGATCAGGAAGATAAGCGTAAAGAGCGCGATCAGGGTGCCCTTCGGCCGCTCGAGGAGGAACAGGGCGACGACGAGCCCGGTCGCAGCGAGCAGCATGAACCGCCCGAGGCGGCTGGCACGGGTGTCGCTCAGCTCCCACCACAGGGAGCGCGCGATCACCGTCAGGGCGAATCCGATCGCCCCGGCGAGCGCCAGCACCGGACGGCCGGTCACGATCCCCAGCAGGACGTTGGCAAGCGCAGTGACCATCAGCGCTTGCTGCACCGTCCGCTTGGGCCGGAGCGCGACCAAAAGACCGGCGACGACCAGTACCAGCACGAGCACGACGGCGGCCTTGGTCAGCGCCGTCGCCGCGACGAAGCCGGCGGTCCGCCAGACATGCCGGTTGGACAACCAGGCCTGTAGCGAGAGAGCGGCTGCCCCCAGCACCATCACGGTCAAGCCCATCCGTAGCGGCTCCCGCAACGCCTTAACCGACCCGTTCGCTTCCTTCTTACCGATCACTTAGATAGTACCCTCCCTGGGGAGCGAAAACATCACCCATCAGACGCACGAAATGGGGGCAACGTCGCACGCGAGTACCGCGAGATCCCAATTTCCCACTGGACTGAACGCCGGCTGCTGCCAAAAAGGCACGTTCCGACCTCTCCGGTGCACGGATTGAGTGTGGCGCGCCCAGCTAAACAGAGGCTAACGCGCCACGTCAAAATTCAGTTCCCCTCGCGAAATCTCCCCCCGCTCCCAAAAAAGGGGGGTGGGGCTATCAGTATTTGCTGGCTTCGAAGAAGCTGCCGCAGGCGTGGCATTTGCACTGCATCGTCATCACCTGGCTGCCAAAGAGCGAGATGACGCTGGTATCCGCCGACCCGCAGAACGGGCACGACGGTGCTGCCCTCCCGCCGTGTGGGGAAGGGTCCGAGTGGAGAGTCATCCAGCGGCCGGCATGTATCGCTTTTCCGCGAGGCCCTGCAGCATGTCGAGCGTCGCCTGATCGATGCCGCCCGCCTGGGTCCGGCGGCGGATCGGTTCCCAGCTGCCCCATTCGAGCGCCGCCGGCGGGGTTTGGCCGTCAAGCCGCTCCTCGAGCATTCGGCGCAGGTCGCGCACGCCGTGGGCCAGCTGACCGGCGTGATGTAGCTCGTCGACGTCCCCATCTTCCGGGCCGATCCACTCCAGCGATTCCCGCCACGCGCGATCGAGCGCCGCGCCGGCGTTCATCTCGTGCATCCAACTGCGGCCATGCAGCGTGTGATAGCGCTCTTCCTGGAGCATCTTTCGGAGCCGGCTGCGCAGGACATCCACATTACCGTTGGCCAGCGCCTCGATCATCAGGGTAAAGGCGTTGTCGAGCACGGCATTGGCGGCCACGAACTGGGCCCATTCCGTCCAGGGCCGGTCGAGGTAGGGCACGTTCGCATAATTCCCGGCATCGTCCAGGGCACCGTCGGGGGTTCCCAGCTCACGCAATGACCCATAAAGCACGCGGCTATGACCGATGTCGTCGAGACCCATGGCCGCTGCCGCGATGTCGGCCTCGAGGGTGGGCGCCGCGATGCACCATTCCGCGTAGCGCATGCCCAGCAGCTGTTTGTTGTCCGCGAGACTCTTGACGAGCGAGTAGAGGCTCAGCTGTCGCCACCCGGCGCCCAGACGGAGATTATGGCGGCCTTGGGCACGATCATCATTTCCACCCAGCGCTCTTCGTCGTAGGTCGCGCGCGCATATGCCATGGCGAGGTCGTCATCCGGCGCCACCACGGAACCGACCTGGTGCAGCGGCTCGACCCTGGTCTTGCGCGCGAAGACCTGGTACTCGTGAACGTCCGTGTGAACGCGCGTATACCGCATCAGACGGAAAGCCCCCAGGCGCGCAGCGCATCCCGGCCGTCGGCGGTCAAGCGGGCCGACGTCCACGGTGGATCCCAGACGACGTCGAGGCGCACGTCTTCGATACCTGGCTCGGCGAGTAGCCGCTCTCGGATGTCGCCCATGAGCATCTCCGTGGCGGGGCATCCCATGGCGGTGAAGGTAAGCCGAACGCAGACCCGGCCGCCGTCAACGGCCAGGCCATAGATCAGGCCGAGGTCAACCAGGTTGACCGGCATCTCGGGATCGTTGATCTCCGCCAGCGCCGACCAGAGGCGCGCTTCAAGGGGCCCCGCTCCGGCGTGAAAAAGCGGGGAGAAAGTCATGCACGCACCTGGAACTTGGCGAAGCTCTCCTGGAAGAGCGCGACCATCTCGGCATTGCGCGGCCCCCGCGCGCGCCAGCGCTTGAGGACCGCGTCCCAGCTGCACGGATCCTTGAAATCCCAGCGTTTCTGGTCGGCATCGAACGTGCACGGAAACGGATAATCCAGGACGTAGGCGTCGGCCTCCCGGTGCGCCGGCACCCGAATCCCGATCGACTGCATAAATGGAACGACCGTAGACAGCCATTGCTGCCGAAGCTGGTCGTTGGTCAAGCCCTTCAGCCGGTAGTCCAGCTGGGCCGAGTGCTGCTTGAGGTTGTCGGGCAAGCCAAACCATTCGACGGTCAGGGGAAACATCCAATCGACGGCCCGCTGCAGCTCTTCACGGGCCTCGCCACCCGCCTGGCTGATCCGTTTCGACCAGTTGCGGCCGTTGCGCAGGTGAAAGTTCTCCTCGGCCATGACTTTCACAAGACCGCGCTTCCAGGGGCCGTACGACCCATGCTCGTGGATATCGCCGAGGAGGCAGAACCCTGCCTGATCGTACATCGCGTTGGCGACCACCAGCTCGGTCCAGCTCTCCAGCGGCACATCGAAGGCATACGGATAGCGAAAGGCCTTGGGATCGCGCTTGAAGATCAAGTCCTCCTGGCTCTCGCCCAGCTCTTCCAGGATGTGATAGGCGATGTGCGCGTGTGCCAGCTCGTCCTGGATGATGGCGATCCCGGTCATGAAGGCGTTGACGCTGGGCGCCTTCCGTGCCGCCAGGTAATAGGCCGGGGCTGAGATCAGCTCCGTGTCGCCGGAAACGAGGAGCGTGTGTTTCAGCTCGCGAAGATACTCGGGCGTCATCTCTGACGTCGACTCGATCAGCTCGCCGCGCTTGAGCAGCGCCTCGAGCGTTCCGGAATTCGC
>JALYYE010000227.1 GCA_030946735.1 Candidatus Dormiibacterota bacterium | reverse complement strand
GCCCATCTCGCGGACCTTCTCCATGATCGCGTGGGTGCTGATGCTCGCCCGTTCTTGTTCCATACTGAATACAACTGGTTTCGCGTCGCGTCCCTGTGAAAACGGTGACATCTAGGTCGCATAGGCTCCCTCGAGCATGAGGCCCGTGCAGTATCGCCGCCGAAATCGTCGCCCACCCTCGGTCGCCGGGTTCGCCACGCGCGGTGAACTTCCTCATCGATGGCTACGCCGCCGTGACCACCGGCGTTACCCAGCGGCAGCGCCGCTCCTCAAGCAGGCCATTCACACCATGCTGAACGGCGAGCTCGATACGACGGAGGGCCTCCGCTCGCCGCTCTCTGGGTGCGCCTAGCGCTCACCCAACGCGCCGGGGTCGCTCGCAGGAGCGCCAGATCGCGCGACTGGTAAGGGACGGTGCGCGCAATCAGGAGATCGCCGCGCAACTCTTTATCAGCACCAGCACGGTCCAATGCCACCTGGTCAAGGTTTCCGCAAGCTCGGCGTGACCTCGCGCACGCAGCTTGGGCGCGTTCTGGTCGACTAGCTCAAGCCCTAAACGAATAGCCGCGGACGCTTCTTGACGGGCATTCAGCCCAGGGGTACACTCGCGACGCTTGACGGGGCGCGGAGGTTCCTGGCGAGACTCGACGCGGGGATTTTCGACTATGGAGGGAGAAAATTGATGGACGCCGTCAACTGGCCTGAACTTGAACGGCTCGTGGCCCAGGGGAAGATCTCACGCAGGGTGTTGCTGCGACGTCTGTTAGAAGCCGGCGGGATCGCCGCCGTCATCGGACCCGGTGCGGCACTGCTGGCCGCCTGCGGCGAGCAGAAGGCGGCCGGGCCGAGCGGCCCGGTGCCGTCCGGATTCCCAGCCATCAACAACAACATCCTGGGCAAAAAGATCACGCTAACAATTCTCCTGGCAGCCGACTATTACAACCAGCCGGCATTCCAGGATCTCTACACCAACTTTCAGAAGGCGTATCCGGACATCAAGCTCAACGTCACCAATGCGGTCTGGGAAGACATCCCGGCAAAGGTGAAGACGGCCGCATTGGGCGGAACGCCAGTTGACGTGGCCCAGCAACACGCCTTCGTGTACGGGCACATTGGCGTTGCCGAGCAGGTCGACGACCTGTGGAATCAGTGGGGCAAGGTTGGCGACTTTCTACCGAACTCGCTGCAGGACGTGATATGGGCGGGCCATAAATTCGGCATTCCGCTGGACGTGAACTGCCTCTTCACCTACTACAACAAAGACCTCTTCGCGTCGGTAAACGCCACCCCACCCACCGCGACGACGAGCTACACCGCCCTCGGTACGGAACTGCTCAAGTTTCAGGGGAAGGCGGTCAAAGCGATCGGGCTCAGCAACAGCGCCTGGAACAACTCGGGGCTGGCGCGCGCC
This sequence comes from Candidatus Dormiibacterota bacterium, assembly GCA_030946735.1. Taxonomy (GTDB): domain Bacteria; phylum Chloroflexota; class Dormibacteria; order CF-121; family CF-121; genus CF-13. The sequence goes on along the minus strand of JALYYE010000227.1, from coordinate 714 downwards.
AACGGCGGCGACCTCTTGAAGAGCGACGAGAAGGGCGTCCAGCTCAACAACGACAAGGTGGTGGCCGCCCTCAAGTGGAACAGCGAGCTGGGTTGGAAGTACAAGGTCGGCACCAGCCCGGCGCCGACCAAGCGGCAGGACGAGCCCGGGTTCCTGTTTGCGGCCCAGCAGGTAGCCCTCCTGTTCACTGGCCCCTGGGACATGCCCGACATCAAGAAGAGTGGCGTGAAGTTCGGCACAACGGAGCTACCGAAAGGCCTGGACGGCAACGGAAACGGATCTGTGCAGGGAGGCGGGAGCCTGTTCGTCGGTAAGGGGTCGAAGAACCGCGAGGCGGCGTTTGAGTTCATGAAGTGGGCGGTCGCCAAGCCAAACCAGATCAGGATGGCCAAAGAGATGGCGCGCTGGCCCGTCATCGCCGATCTTTATACGGACCCGGCGACGATTGGGGCCGACGACCCGGCCCTCAAGCCATACTTCAGCCAGCTCAAGGCCGCCAAGCCGTACAAGCTGGAGGCGTTCCCCGAAGGCGACAAGGCCTGGTCGGATGCCGTGGCGTCGGCGTACAACGGCAAAGACGCCCAGGCCGTGCTGAACGAGGCCCAGACGAAAGCGGCCGCCGCGATCGGCGGCTGACGTTCCGTAAGAGCGGTTGGGATAGGAGGCGCGGGCAGAATCCCGCGCCTCTTCCACGCATGACGCGACCATGATCCT
>JALYYE010000223.1 GCA_030946735.1 Candidatus Dormiibacterota bacterium | reverse complement strand
GGTACCAGGGGATCAGCAAGAGCAGGGTGAGCCCCAGGTCGAAGGGCGTCGGCCAGCGCAGGCCAAGCAAGGCGAAGGGCGCTCGCAGCCGCCGAAGCGCCACCGCGATCCCCGCGCCGAAGGCCAGGTAGACCGCGAGTGCCGCGCTCAGCGAGATGGTCTCCAGGTTGGCGCGGTAGAAGCCGCGATTGCCGCGCGCGAGGCCTACCAGCACAGCGAACACGAGGATGACGCCGAGCACTGCGAAGGCGATAACCGGGAGGAGGTCGAGCCAGCGTAACCGGTCGGCCGCCGGTGGTGCGGCCGGCGCCAACCCTTCCATCGACCTCATTATCCGGAGACCGGAGGAGTTCAGCCGGCGATGCGGTGATTGATGCGATCGCCGTAGGGCAGGCCCAGGGTCGCACGGATCTCGAGGCTCAGCCGCGCCAGGACGACCTTCGACTTCAGAAAGTAGCGCTGAACGTTGGAAGCGCTGTGCCACCACAGGTTGTCTTCCGGCGTGGTGTTGCTCAGGATCCAGATCGGGATCGCCCCGGAGACCGCGTCATCGGCCCAGCGTTCGATCAACTCCCGGCCGTCGACGTCGGGCAAGCGGAGGTCGGCCAGGATCAGTGCTGGGACGCGCATGCGAACGAAGCTATTCGCCTCCTCGCCGCTGCGGGTGTGCTCTAGGGGAATCCCGTCGCGACGAAGCTGCATCAGATACAGATCGGCGAGATCCTGGTCGTCGTCGATCAATAGGACCCTCCTCTCTCTCGTCACACCAGCGAGATTAGGGGGGCAAGGTTGCGGGGGACGTTGCGTAAGGTTGCTGAGCTCGCTGCGGCCCGGGTCGACTCAGGCGGCCGGTCGCATCCGGTTTTTTGCGGTGCGATAAGCATCGTAGGCACAGAATCCCCAGAGTCCAAGTCCGCCGAGATCGAGAGGAATCCCGAGCGGCAGAAAAATCACTGAAAGGTCGAGCTCCGTGCCGATGACGAGCGGACCGACGATCGCGGCGAAGAAGGCCAATCCCTTGACCGGCGCGCCCGCGTACCAGTGACCGAGGCCGGGAATGAGCGATAAGCGTGCGGCTCGGGCTGGGTCCAGCGACCGGTTCTTTTTGAAGCGCTCCGTGCCGTCGATGATCTCGCCCTGAACCGGCTGAACCTGGAGCTGGGCGCCGCAGTGGGGACAGAATGCCGCCTCGGCCGCGACCGAGCGGCGGCACCGCGGACAAGCCTGCATGGCTCCAGCGTACTAAGTTTTTTCGGAGATTGCGGGCTTGCCACATGTAGCATTACCGACGGTGCCGGCACCAGAGTCGCCGTCCGTTCCAGTGACGGTCGCAGTCCAGGACGGGGTCGCTCGCGTCAGCCTGGATCGCCCCCCGCTGAACGTCCTGGACATCGACATGCTGCGACAGCTCAATGACGCCTTGCGGCAATGCGACCGAACCTCGATCCGCGTCGTCCTTCTCGCCAGCGCCCTGCCGCGGGCCTTTTCCGCCGGCGTCGACGTGGGAGACCATGCGGTGGACCGCATCGGCGCGATGCTCACCGAGGTGCGAGAGAATGCCAGGCTGCTCCTCAACCTCGCACCCGTCACGCTCGCTGCTATCAATGGATCAACCCTCGGCGGAGGCGCGGAGATCGCGCTGCTCTGTGACCTGGTGATGGCGGCCGACGACACGGTGTTCGGCTTTCCCGAGGCGAAACTGGCTGCGTTCCCGCCGGTGGCTGTCGCCTGCTTGCCGGAATTGGGTATTGGGCCCCGCGCCATGCGCCTGCTGCTTGGCGAACCGATCGACGCCCGCGCGGCGTACGACGCCGGCCTGGTCAGCCATGTCGTGCCGGCGAACGAGCTGGTGGATGCCGTCGACCGGTTGGCGATGCAGCTGGCCGCGCTCAGTAGCGTGGCACTGCGCGCACTCACGGCGTCGAGCCGCCGGCAGCGAGCCACGGCTATCCTGCAGCGCCTCGATGCCGCGATCGAGATCTATCGGACCGACATCGCCCCTACGCACGATGCGCAAGAGGGCATCCGTGCCTTTAAGGAAAAGCGAGCGCCGGTCTGGAGGCACCGGTGAGCGACAAGCGGCGCGCGCTGCGCGAGGCCATCGCCGAGCAGGTGCACGACGGCGACGCGATCGCGCTGGGGCTTGCCCTCGAGTCTGGCATTCCGTTCGCCGCCGTGCACGAGATCATCCGCCAGCAGCGCCGTGACCTGACGCTGATCGGTCCGATTTCCGACATGGCGTTCGACCAGATGATCGCGGCCGGCACGGTGGCGAAGGTGATCGCGGCGTGGGTGGGCAATGTTGCCGGAGGGTCCGGATACGGCTTCCGGCGCGCCTACGAACAGGGCCAGCCGCGCCCCATTCTCATGGAGGATCACTCCAACTTCACCGTCGGACTGGCGCTGAAGGCGGCGGCGATGGGCCTCCCTTACCTGCCGACCTTGACCGGGCTCGGCGGCGACATCGTTCGCAACCATCCGGGCATTCGGCCGATCGATGATCCCTTCGGGGGGCCGGATCTGCTCGCGGTGGCCGCATTGCGGCCTGACGTCGCCATCATCCATGTCCAGCGCGCGGACCCGCAGGGTAACGCACACCTCTGGGGAAACCTCGGCCTTACCGTCGAGGCGGCCTACGCTGCGCGCCGTACCATCGTGATCTGCGAGGAGGTCGTGGAGGAAGCCGTGATCCGCAGCGACCCCAACCGCACCGTCATCCCCGGCTTCCTGGTGGCCGCGGTGGTGGAGGAGCCGGGCGGCGCCCTCCCATCCTCGGTGCAAGGCTACTGGCGACGCGACTTCGAGCCGTTCCTCGCCTACCACCGAATCTCGCGGACGCCCGAAGGCTTTCAATCGTGGTTGCGCGAGTGGGTGCTCGACCTCCCTGACCGGCCGGCGTATTTGCGGCGCCTGGGCGACGCGGCCCTCGCGCGCCTGCGAGTTACCGATCGACGGCTGGCGGCTGAGGCGAATTTCGCGCCGTGACCCCGCGCTATAGCCGGCGGGAGCTGATGGTGGTCGCAGCGGCTCGCGAGATCCGGGACCACGAGGTCGTCTTCGTCGGTATGCGCCTTCCCTTGCTCGGCTTTGGGCTGGCCAAGGCGACCCACGCGCCCAACGCGGTCGGGCTGTTCGAGAACGGCGTCATCCGCGACCGGCCCGCCGAGTCTTTCATCTACACCATGGGCGATCCCCCGAACATCGTCGGCGCAGTGGCATGTCTTGGCCTGATCGACGTCATGAGCCTGCTGCAACAGGGCCGCGTCGACGTGGGCTTCATCGGTGGGGCCGAGGTCGATCCGCTCGGCAACCTCAACACCACCCGGACCAGCGTTAGCGGGGCGCTGACCCGCCTCCCCGGCAGTGGGGGTGCGGGCGACATCGCCTCGCTAGCGGGCCGGACGGTGTTGATCATGGAGCACGAGCCGCGCCGGTTTCGCGAGCGCGTCGACTACATCACCTCCCCGGGCCACTTCCCCGGCCGCCGCCGCGGCGGTCCCGCGACGCTGATCACAACACTGGGCGTCTTCGACCTTTCAGCCGGCCACGTGCGAGCCGCCAGCCTGCACCCAGGGGTAACGCCGCAGCAGGTACGCGACGAGACCGGATTTCCACTGACGATCGAAGACCAGACGCCGACCACGGCCACGCCCTCGGCGGACGAACTCGCCTACATCCGCCTCGCCGATCCGCAAGGGTTCTGGACGCGCGATAGCATCAAAACCGGATGAGCGCGAACGCGCCAGCGTGGTCACCGACGAGGGAGCAGGCGCGGAGCAGCTGGCTCTGGCGGTTCATGCAGGCGCATCACAGTGCGACCTATCTGGAACTCTGCGAACGCGCGGCGCGTGACCCGGACTGGTTCTGGGACGCGCTGGTCACGGAGCTGGGCATTGTATGGTCGGCGCCCTACCGCGCGGCGATGGATACCTCCGCCGGGCTTCCCTTCACCCGCTGGTTTCCCGGTGGGCTTCTCAACGCCTATGACTCAGCCGTGCTTCGCCACAGACGAGCGGATCCGGATCGAGTCGCGCTCATCGGCGAGACCGAAGCGGGATCGACCGTCCAGCTGACGTACGCCCAGCTGGAGGACGCCGTCGAGCAAACGGCCGCCGGCCTTCACGCCATCGGCGTCGAGCGCGGCGTCGCGGTCGGTCTCTACCTACCGCTGGTCATCGAGAACGCGGTCGCCCTGCTCGCCTGTACCAAGCTGGGCGCGGTGGCGGTCCCGCTATTCTCGGGCTTTGGCGCCGAAGCGATCCGCCAGCGGTTGGCCGACGCCGAGGCGCGCGTGCTGATCACGGCGGACGGGGCGATGCGTCGCGGGCGGCCGGTCTCAATGAAGACCGTTGCTGACCAAGCCGCGGCCGGGCTGCCGCGCCTGACCCATCAGGTGGTCGTTCGCTGCGCCGGTATCGACGCACCCATGCAGGCCGGTCGTGACCTCGCCTGGGACGACCTCGCCCGATCGCAGCGAGTGCCGACCGAGCCCATGCGCTCTGACGAACCGCTCCTCCTTCTGTATACCTCGGGTACGACCGGCCGGCCGAAGGGCACCGTCCACGGGCATGCCGGCCTTCCGATCAAAGCTGCTCAGGACTGGGCATTCGCCATGGACGTGCAGCCGGCCGAGCGCGTGATGTGGGTGACGGACATGGGCTGGGTAATGGGGCCGCTGCTGGTCTTCGGCAGCCTGATGCTTGGTGCCACGGCCATCTTCTACGACGGCGCACCCGACTACCCTGAACCTCGGCGCGTCTGGGGGGTTGCGCAACGCCATGGAGTCACCCACCTCGGCATCTCCCCGACGCTCACACGGGTGCTGATGGCGGCGGGCGAGCGGGCCGCGCCGGCGCAGCCGCTTTCGCGGCTGCGGGTGCTGGCGTCGACGGGCGAGCCGTGGACCCCGGAAGCCTGGAACTGGCTCTTCGAGGTCGTCGGACGGGGCGGGGTGCCGATCATGAACTATTCCGGCGGAACGGAGTGCGGCGGCGGCCTGGTCAGCGGAAACTTCCTGACGCCGTCACGGGCCGGCAGCTTCGCCGGTCCTATCCCCGGCATCGACGCCGCGGTCTTCGACGAGCACGGCCAGCCGGTGCGCGGCCAGGTCGGCGAACTGGTGGTGCGTCAACCCTACCTCGGCATGACGATGGGACTGTGGAAGGATCCGGAGCGCTACCTCGAAACCTACTGGTCGCGCTGGCCCGACGTCTGGGTGCACGGCGACTGGGCGATGATCGATGACGATGGCCTCTGGTACATCCTGGGCCGCTCCGACGACACCATCAAGGTGGCGGGCAAGCGGGTCGGTCCGGCGGAGGTGGAGGCTGCCGCTCTCGATGGCACCGAGGTGGCCGAGGCGGCCGCTGTGGGAATTCCGGATCCGCTCAAGGGTCAGTCGGTCGTCGTCTTCGTCGTGCCGCGGCCAAATGCCGACCCAGGGCCCATTCCGGCGGCGGTCTCGCGCAGCGTCGAGCGTTCGCTGGGGAAGCCCTTCAAGCCGGCGGCGGTCCACGTGCTGCCGCGTCTGCCCAAGACCCGTAACGGCAAGATTCTTCGCCGAGTCATCCGCAATGTCTTCCTCGGGGATCCCCCAGGGGACCTGTCGGCGATCGATGACATGTCGACCCTGGAACCCATTCGCGCGCTCGGGGGCAATACCTAGCGGAAGTACTCCCGCATGGGGACGCTGCTCGACCAGCCGGCGGCGCCTAAGTGTGCTAGACCAAAGCCGTCTTCGATCGTCCGCAGCAGGCTGTAGTGATTCTCCGCGATGGTCGAACGGACGCCGGGGATCGACCTCGGGGAGATGACCAGGGTCGCCACGTGCCCGCCCCAGGCATCACCGCAGCAACTGGCGTTGGTCGACCCCTCATCCCAGGTGATGAACAGGACGCCGCCGTTGCGGAAGGCGGCCGATCCGGTGATCCGCGGCACGATGCTGCCCAGCCAAGCATCGCCGGTGGAAACCGGGCAGTCGTGCGTGTCGTTACACATGTTGGGTGTGATCCAGACGAAGTTCGGCACCTGGCCGGTGCTCATGTCGACCGCGAACTGCGTGAAGGGCACCACATGCGCGCCACATCGCGCCGGGTAGTTGCGGATGTCGGTGTAGTACATGAAGGGGTTGTGCTTCATCGCATAGTTGCCGGAGGCGACGCTCATAGAGCACGGCGCCGGCATGTCCTCCATGTAGGCCTTCCAGGAACGGCCGCTCGACTCCACCTGGTCCGCGATGTTGGTCGCACTGACGTAGCAGGTGGTGCAGTCACTGGCGACCCCAAACGTGCTGCCCGCCGTGAGGGCGAAATAGTTAGGCAGGCTCGGGTGCGAGGCCGCGTAGTAGTTCGTCGCCAGGCCGTACGCGGCAGCCAGGCTGTTGACGTAAGGTGCGTCGGGACGGCCGATAACCGAACCGTACTCGTGATTTTCCATCACGATCACAAAGACATGCGAGAAGCCAGGGACCGCGGCGAGCGCGGGCGCGGGCGTGGCGGCATGGCTTGGGGCGACCGGGTTTGGCATTGCCGTTGCCGTTGCCGCGGCCCTGGCCGACGCAGTCGCCGGTGTCGGTGCCAGCGTCGGTCGCGCAGGCCGGCTCGCAATCTGGGCCTGATGGTCGTCGAAGTCTCGGTTCGTTTCAGCGGCCAGGGGGTGGGCCAAGGCGGTGGATTTGGCGGTTGTACGCCCGAGCACCAATGCGGTGGGGACGCCCACCACGATGGCAGCGCCGAGGACGACGATGGCGGTTCGCAAGCCGAGGAACTTCATGACCCGATTGACGCGATCGGCCTAGCCCCTCTTGCGGATTGCACGTTGCGTGACACAACCCGCAGGTGAATCCATTTGCCCTGTTCACACGTTGTATAGGGGTAGGAGAACCATGATGAAACCGCTCAACGCCGAGCAGGCCGCGCGCGCGTGGGAATTTGCCCAGGGTCTGGAGCTCGAGGAGTACCGCCGCCTCCAGGGCGAGGTTCGCAACGCCTGGCCGGCGACGGCAAAACTCAGCGGTCTCGACTTCGACCGGGCCTTCCTTGCCTTCATCGCCGAGCACTGGCTGGACAAAGCCGCGTAAGTTCGCGACAAGTACGGCGTTACTCGCGCAGGCCCCGACATGTCAATCAACGATGGCCTGGCGCTCATTCGCCGGCATGACTTCGAAGGCGCCCTGCCGCTGCTGGCCGCCGAGGTGCGCAAGCGTCCCGACGACGCCTACGCCGCCTATTACCTTGCCTACGCCTTCGTCGGCGCCCAGGACCCGCAGCCGGCGGTGACGCTACTCGCCAAGATCATCGAAGTCCACCCCGATTTCACCGACGCCCACACCCTGCTCGGCCTGGCCCGGATCCGGATCTCCGACTTCGCCGGCGCGACCGCCGAGTATGAAGCGGTTCTCACCCGCGAGCCCAAGAATCCCGCCGCCCTGCTCGGCATGGGCATGATCGCCTACTGGAAACGCGAGACCGCCATGGCGGAGGACTACCTCGATCGAGCCCTGCGCGGTGACCCCGGGGCTCGTGACGCCCTCGTCTTCAAGGCCGACCTGCGCTTCGCAAGCGGCGACATCACCGGGGCGGTCATGCTCCTGCGCGACGCGAAGCGCCTGCGCCGGCCATCCCTGCCGGAGGTCGCCGACGCCGAGATCACCGACCGGCTGCTTCGCTACGAGGCGGCGCTGCAGCCACTCCGCAAAGCGCGCGGCGGGCTTCCCGACATGCCCGGATGGGTGCTCTGCGTCATCGGTGTCACCCTCGCGCTAACCTTCATGGCCTCGGCCGGCCTGCCCGGCGCGTGGAGTGGGATGCGCCACTACCAGGACGGCAAAGCCCGGCTGGTCAGCCTGGACTATTCCGGCTGCGCCAGCGAGATGGAGCGAGCCGTCGAAGCGGCGCCGACATCGCCCAAGGCCTGGGCGTACGAAGCCTACTGCTACTTGCTTGACAAGGACGCCAAGGCCGGACTGTCCGCCTGGTTGACCGCCCGCACCTACGATCCCGCGATTACGCTGGATACCACGGCCGAACAGCAGGTGCTGCTCTTGAAGATCCGGGTGGCAAGCGAGCCGCCGAAGGTGGCGAAGTGAGCGGAGCCCTCGAGCCCATCCAGGAAGATCTGCCGCTGGATCTCACCCCATCAGCGGCGACGCCCCCCACGCCACGACGCCCCCTGCAGCCGGGCGGCGAGCTTCCCCCGTCGCTCATCGAGCAGCTGCTCACGCGTCTTCGGGCGATCCCCTGGGCCCGCTGGCGCGCCCAGGCCACTCCGGTCCTTCGGTCCGGTGCCGAGCAAATCGGAACGGCTGCCAGGGTCGCGGTAACGAGGGGCGGCACCGTCGCCCGGGTGGCGGTGAGGCGCGGAACGCCCTACGCGCTGCAGCTGGCGAAAGGGACGGCTCGGATCAGTTTCATCCGCGCCTTCCCCCTCATGATCGCGCGCACCCTCCACCTGTTCGGCTTTCCGGCGGTGGTGGTGCGTACGGCGATCCAGTTCACCATTGCCCACCGGGCGGGTCTTGCGATCGACGAGGTCGTGTACTTCCGGGTCGACGACCCGGCTGGGTACACAGTTTATGAAGCGCCCCCGAAATTGGGCACGGCGATCGCGATCACCTACCTGCCGACGCTGGCGCTGACGATCCTCTCAGTACTTTGCCTGGCCCAGGCGTTGACGCCTCGCGCCGTCCTCCACCTACCGGTCACCTGGGTAACCTGGGTGCAGCTCTGGCTCGGGCTGGCGTTCGCGTCGCACATGCTGCCCTCCTACGAAGAGGCTGGCCCGGTGGCCGAGCAGGCGCGGGTTGGTGTGGTCAAGGCCGACCCGGTTTCGGTCTTCTGGGTGATCCCGGCGCAGATCGTGGCGCTGCTGACCCGCTTCGGCGGCATTATCCCGGCAATCGTGGGCGTCGCCGCCTGCTGGTGGCTGGCGAGCGCCATCTTCCGCTAAATCGGGCTTCTCAGGCGCGCCGGGTTTCCTGTACGCTTCCCCGGTGGCCAGCACCCGCATCCGAGGGGTACTGTTCAGCCTGCTCATTGCGACCGTTCTGTCCGGATGCGGTGGTGACCCGAGTTCACCACCTCCCCTGCAGGCGACCGCGTCGTCATCGGTAGGCTGCAAGACGGGCGAGGGCTACCAGCACACGACCCTTGCCTACCATCTGTGCTTCCAGAGCGGGTGGATCTCGCGCGACTACACCGCCGAACCGGGGGCGGGCGGCGCGGTGAGTGTGGTGGCGTTCGGACCGCCCGCGGCGGTGCCATCCCATGTGCCGGCGTCAGGTTCCTTCACGCCGCCGATCGAAGTGCGGGTCGTGG
>JALYYE010000167.1 GCA_030946735.1 Candidatus Dormiibacterota bacterium | reverse complement strand
GTATTCCGGCAGATCCTGCATGGGCGGGGCGTCGTTCGGCAGAGTCAGCTCGATCCCTGGCTGCAGACGGACCTCGAACGAGCCCCCGACCCCTTCCTGCTGAAGGACATGGCGATCGCCTGCGATCTGATCGCGCAGTCGATCGCGGCCGGCGAGCGCATCGCGGTCTACGGCGACTACGACGCGGACGGCGTCACCGCCTGTGTCACGCTGGCGCGCGGCCTTCGCTCGGTGGGCGCCGACGTCATCACCTATATTCCCAACCGCTTCACCGAGGGCTATGGCCTGAATCTCGATGCGCTCAACGAGCTGCATGCGCGCGGCGCCAGGCTCGTCATCACCTGCGACTGCGGAACGAACTCGGTCGAGGCGGCCGCCGGGCGGCCCCGTGGCTTGCGCCTGATCGTGACCGACCACCACGAGGTCAGTGCGCAACGCCCCGCGGTCGACGCGCTCATCAATCCCAAGCAGCCGGAGTGCGCCTATCCCTTCGATGGACTCGCCGCCTGCGGGGTGGCTTACAAGCTCCTCGTCGCGCTCGAGCGGCGAGCTTTTCCGGGACGGCTTGACCCAGGCGCGTCACTGGACGCGGTAGCGCTCGGGACCGTCGCCGACGTGGTGCCGTTGCGCGCGGAAAACCGCGCCATCGTGCGCGCCGGGCTTCGCCGCCTGAGCGAAGCGCCCAGTCCAGGCTGCGCGGCCTTGCTCGCGGTCGCCGGCATCACCGCGCCAGTCACCGCCGAGCACCTCGCCTTTCAGCTCGGGCCGCGCATCAACGCGGCTGGACGCATGGAAGATGCGAGGCTCGCTCTCGAATTGTTGATGGCGGACAGCCGGGAGTCGGCGGATCCTCTCGCTCAGCGGCTGCACGACCAGAACGCGCAGCGCCAGGGGCTGACCGCGGAGATCGTGCGCGAGGCACGGACCCAGGTTGTCGAGCTCGACAATGCCGCCGCGGTGATCGTGATGGGCGCCGACCGTTGGCCGCTTGGCGTACTCGGGCTGGCGGCGAGCCGACTGGTGGAAGAGTTCTATCGGCCGACCTTCATCTTCAACACCGAGGGGGACGAGTGGCGCGGCTCGGCTCGGAGTATCGAAGGCTTTCACCTGGTGGAATGTCTTCAACAGTGCGCACCGATGCTGCATCGATTTGGCGGGCACGCGATGGCCGCCGGCCTCACCGTGTTGAAGAGTCGGTTTGACGAACTGAAGGAAAGCCTCGAGCGCTACACCACGGCCCGTTTGAACGGCGATGCGTTCTCACGCCCGATCACCATCGAAGCGACGGCGGCGTTCGCCGACCTCAAACCAAGCCTGCACCACGAACTCCAAATGCTCGCCCCCTTCGGAGTCGGCAATCGCGAGCCGCTGCTTCTCAGTAAGGAGGTCGAGGTGGTGCGAACCGAAACCTTCGGCTCGGATCGTCGCCATCTCCGCGTGCAGCTGCGTGACCGGACGGCGAGCGCGGAAGCGATCGCGTTCGACAAGGCCGCCGCGGCGCCTCATCTTCCCAATGGTCGCCGGATCGATGTGGTGTACGCGCTCCAATGCGAGCGGTGGGATGGTCTGGACCGAATCCGCTTGCATCTCAGGGACCTCAGACCGGTGGTGCAGCCCGCCCTGGTCCTGGCGGGCGTGTAAATCCCTTAGGGTGTCTTTACTCGGGCGCGACGGCTGTGCTACGGTAGCCGTCAGGCAGGTGCTTTGGGGAAGAGGCACCTTGTTTAGCAAGCGTTAGCGAGGCAAGGATGCTGGACGAGGTACGCACTCCCAGGCTGGTCATCGCGGGAACCGCGAGCAACGTCGGAAAGACGATTCTCACCGCCGGCCTGATTGCGGCCTTCAAAGCCCGCGGCCTCACCGTTCAATCCTTCAAAGTCGGTCCTGACTACATCGACGCCGCCTACCTCGCGCATGTCAGCGGCCGGCCGTGTCGCAACCTCGACTCGTGGATGCTGGGTGAGGGCGCGCTACGCCAGGTGCTGGCGCAGGGTGCGCTCGGTGCCGACCTGGCGGTGGTCGAGGGCATGCTCGGACTCTTCGACGGTCGCGGCGCGAGCACCGACGGGAGTACCGCGGACGTTGCCCGCATCATAAAGGCGCCGGTCGTCCTCGTGATGGACGTCAACGACATGACGGAGAGCGCCGCGGCGGTGGCGCTCGGCTTCAAGAGCTTTCCGGAGTCACCGAAGATTGCCGGCGTTCTGCTCAACAATGTTCGCTCCGATGCGCACCGGCGCCTGGCCGAGGACGCGATCTGGGATATCGCCAAGCTGCCTGTCCTGGGGGCGCTGCGAGCGATGCCACAGCTCGACATCCCGCAACGGGCGCGCGGCCTGCTCCCGGTGACCGAGAACAAGGAATGGGATCGGATGATCGGCGTGCTCGCGGAAACGATCGACCGCGACGTCGACCTCGACCTGCTATTGCGCATCGCCAACAAGGCGGAGCTGGTGCCGTTGGTGCCCAAGAAGGTGTTCCAGGGTAAACCCGACGGCGGACGAACCGTGCGCCTCGCTGTCGCTTACGATGACGCCTTCAACTTCTATTACCCGGAAAACCTGGAGCTGTTGGAGGAGCACGGCGCCCAGGTCGTCCCATTCAGTCCGCTGGAGGACGACCATCTACCGCAGGACATCGCCGGCGTCTACCTGGGCGGCGGCTTTCCCGAGGTGTTTGTCGAACCGCTCGCCAAGAATCACGCGATGGCCGAGTCGATCCAGCGGGCCAATCGCAACGAGATCCCGATCTATGCGGAGTGCGGGGGCCTGATGTACCTGGGGCGCTCGCTGCGGACTAAGTCCGGCATCACGCACCAGATGGCCGGGGTGATCCCGGTCGATGTCGAGATGGACGGCGAGATTCGTCGCTTCGGGTACCGGCAGCTCCTCACGCTCGAGGACAATATCCTGTCGCCGCGCGGCCAGTTCTACCGCGGGCATGAGTTCCACTGGAGCCGAATCACCGGACACGACGGCGGCGTGAAACCCGCCTACCAGATGCAGAACGCCGAGGGCGACGTGATCGGCTATGAAGGTTTCGTCGCGCCGAACCTGCTCGCCAGCTACGTACACCTGCACTTCGGGCAGAACCCGCTGCTGGTCGACAAGTTCGTCCAGCACTGCCGCGAGTACGCTGCTGTCCGCAGCGCCCCCTAACGCCCCGTTTTAGGCGGGCCGGTTTCGGGCATCACTGAGTCATCCCATGGCAACGCCCCAGTACAAGGACTATTACCAGACGCTCGGCATCACCCGGACCGCGACCGAGAAGGAGATCAAGTCCGCCTACCGCCGGCTGGCCCGCCAGTATCACCCTGACGTCAACAAGGATCTGAAGGCCACAGAACGGTTCAAGTTGATCAACGAGGCCTACGAGGTGCTCAGCGACCCCAAGAAGCGGACCAAGTACGATCAGCTGGGCGCCGATTGGGAACGGATCGAGCGCGAGCAGGGGTTCGCACGCCAGTACCAGTCGCAGCCCAGCCAGGGCGCCGGCCAGGCCGCCGGGTTTGGTGATTTCAGCGACTTCTTCAACACCTATTTCTCCGGTGAGGGCGGTGGGTTTTCCGGGTACGGGTTCGAGGGGACGCGTGGGCGAACCGCCACGCGCGAAAAAGGCGAGGACATCGAACACCCCATCGAGATCACGCTCGAGGAGGCCGCGCGCGGCGGCGAGCGAACGATTCAGACCGAGGTACCCGAGCCCTGCCCCACCTGCGGCGGCTCGGGGTTTACTGGCGAGCGGCGCAAGGTGGGCAATCGCACCGTCATGGAGAGCGTCACCTGCCCGACCTGCGGCGGCGCCGGGGTGCGGGCGGCGCGCCGGCAGATCCAGGTCAAGATCCCGGCTGGCGTCATCGAAGGCTCTCGCATCCGGGTCAAAGGAGAAGGGCAGCGTGGCGCCGAAGCCGGCGACCTCTACCTGCGCGTGCACCTGGCGCCGCACCCGCGTTTCGCGGCCAAGGGCCGGGACCTCTAAACGCCGCTGCCGGTGGTCGACGACCAGGCCGCCCTGGGTGACGAGGTCACCATCCAATCGTTGACCGGAGGCCAACTGCAGCTGCGAATTCCGCCGGCGAGCCAGGCGGGCAAAGTCTTCCGGCTGAAGGGTAAGGGCTTACCGGCCCTCAAG
>JALYYE010000148.1 GCA_030946735.1 Candidatus Dormiibacterota bacterium | reverse complement strand
GCCCAGCCCGGCCGCAAAGGCCGACCGGCCCAAGCCTCCGCCGGACGATGGCCGGTATCACGCCGCCGACATGACCGGCGTCTTCAACCTCGTGGCGCCGTGTCCGGCGCTCTCGGTTCCCTGCGGCTGGGACGCCCAATCGCTCCCGATCGGGCTCCAGGTGGTGGGCCGGCGCTGGCGGGAAGATACGGTACTGCAGGTCGGGCGGGCCGTTGAGCTGGCCATTCCGGACGCCCTCCGGCGGCCGCCGATCTAGCATCGGGTTGATCTCGGCAGGTTTAGGCGTCAGCCAAAGCTGGTACACTTGTTCGCGACCTCCCAATTCTGAGGTCGCCCGCTCTCGGTTCTCCTCCCCGTTAAGAAACGGTGTCCTGAAGATCGCGGCCAACATAAAGATAGGTTGAGGGGACCGAGGAGTATCCTCTTGACGACGACGTTTGCTGACCTGGGCGTAAATGCCCGCCTACTGACCGCCCTCGCGAAGAATTCGATCGACAGCCCCGTGACCGTACAGGTCGACGCCATCCCGCCCCTGCTTCGCGGTCGCGATGTCGTCATCCAGGCCCCAACCGGCTCCGGGAAGACGCTCGCCTTCATCCTGCCCATCGTCGAGCGGCTGATCGCCGTCAAGGGACCCGGACCGCGGGCCCTGGTGGTCACGCCCACCCGTGAACTCGCCATCCAGGTGGACAGGGTCTTCCAATCCCTGGCCACCGACCTCAAATCGGCCCTGATCTACGGTGGCGTCGGCTATGCCACCCAGGAGCACGCGCTGAAGAATGGCGTCGACCTCGTGATCGGGACGCCCGGCCGCATCCTCGACATGGTCTCCCGGCGCCGTCTGTCCTTGAACCGGGTCCAGCTATTGGTGCTCGACGAGGGCGACGAGATGCTCGACGCCGGCTTCGCGCCCGACGTGGAGCGCATCATCGAGTTGACCTACCAGCCCCAGATGGCTCTCGCGTCCGCGACGATGCCCGATTGGGTCAGCCGCATGATCCAGCGTCACCTCGATGACCCGGTCCGGGTCGTGGTCGCAGCGCCTGTCGAGGACGCCCTCGAGCACGGACTCTTGCGGGTAGCCCGGCCGGAGAAGCTGCGCACGCTCAGCAAGCTCCTGCAGCGTCACAACGGTTCTGCCATCGTATTCGGCCGCACCAAGCATGGTGTTCGCAAGCTGAGCCGCGACCTGCGCAATCTCGGCCATGACAGTGCCGACCTCCAGGGCAACCTCTCGCAGAACGTCCGGGACCGAACCATGGACGCCTTCCGCGGACTCCGCACTAACGTCCTGGTCGCCACCAACGTGGCCGCCCGCGGTCTCGACATCAGCCACGTCGACCTGGTGATCAACTACGATCTCCCGGATTCGCCGCAGTGGCTTACCCACCGCGTCGGCCGCACCGCCCGGATGGGGGTCAAGGGCCGTGCCCTCACCTTCGTTACGCCCGAGGACGAGGCCGCTTGGCGCACGCTACGACGCCAGGGCGCACCCGCCTTGCCCGAGCTGGACGTGCGCAGCCTGCTGGCCGAGGGCGATTGGCGCTATGTCGCGGCGTCGCTCGTCGAAGCGGAACCGAGGGTGCGCACCGCGCACCCGACGCCCGGCGTCACCGGTGCCGCCCGCCCCGCAGCCCAGTCGTGGAACCGTCGCCGTCGCCGCCCACGCGGGCGCGGCCCCTATCGATCCGACCAGCGCCCCGCCTCGGCTGGCGCTTAATCTAAAAGCAGCGGGAGACAAACGACTAGCGGGGTGAGCTGATGGCTAAGAGCTCGGTCAGCGAGGTGCACACAACCCAGGGCCTGGATTTCATCCGGGAGCTGGGTCAGCAGTTACGAGTCGACGGTATCCGGGCGAGCACCGCCGCCGGGTCCGGCCATCCCACCTCGTCGATGTCGGCGGCGGACCTGATGGCCGTCCTCATCACGCGCTATTTCCACTACGACTGGAACGACCCCAAGCAGCCAACCAACGACCACCTGATCTTTTCCAAGGGTCATGCCTCGCCGTTGCTCTACGCCATCTTCAAAGCGGTTGGGGTGGTCAGCGATGACGAGCTCCTAACCTTCCGCAAGTTCGGCTCGCGGCTCGAGGGGCACCCCACGCCCATCCTGCCGTGGGTTGACGTCGCGACCGGGTCGCTCGGCCAGGGGCTGCCGATAGCCGTCGGTGTCGCGCTCGCCGGTCGCAAGCTCGACAAACTCCCCTACCACGTGTGGACCCTCACCGGCGACAGCGAACTGGCGGAGGGGTCGATCTGGGAGGGCCTCGACAAGGCCGGCTATTACGGACTCTCGAATTTCACCGCCATCTTCGACATCAACCGCCTCGGCCAGCGCGGACCCACTGAATACGAATGGGAGACCGACGTCTACCGCGATCGCGTCCAGGCTTTCGGCTGCCGGGCCATCGTCATCGACGGCCATGACCTCGAGCAGATCGACCAGGCCCTGAGCCAGGCTCACGAGGCAACCGCTAAGCCCACCGTCGTGATCGCTCGCACCGTCAAGGGCAAGGGCTTCAGCGAGATCGAGAACAAGGACAACTGGCACGGCAAGGCGTTGCCCGCCGATATGGCGGAGCGCGCCATCAGCGAGCTTGGCGGCATTCGCCACCTGCGCGTTGACGGAATCAAGCCGGAGCCGGGCGAGCCCGCCATCAAGGACTCCAGGATCGAGATCACGCTCCCTACCTATAAGAAGGGTGACAAGGTGGCGACGCGCAAGGCGTATGGTGACGCGCTCAAGGCGCTGGGAGCTCGCCCGACCGTTGTCGCCATGGACGGGGAGGTCAGCAACTCGACTTTTGCCGAGGAGTTCGCCAAGGCGTACCCCGACCGCTACTTCGAGATCTTCATCGCCGAGCAGCAACTCGTCGCCACCGCCGTCGGGATGAGCGTTCGCCACTACATCCCCTTCGCCTCCACCTTTGCCGCCTTCTTCAGCCGCGCCTACGACTTCATCCGCATGGCAGCGATCTCGCGGGCGAACATCCGGCTCGCGGGCTCACACGCCGGCGTTGAGATCGGTGAGGACGGCCCGTCGCAGATGGCGCTCGAAGACCTGGCGATGATGCGGGCGATTCACGGCTCGACCGTCCTCTACCCGGCGGACGCCAACGCTACCGCGCAGCTCGTCAAGGCGATGGCGGATCAGCCGGGAATCAGCTATCTCCGCACCACGCGGGGCGCCTACCCCGTGCTCTACGACCCCGACACCAAGTTTTCGATTGGTGGCTCCAAGCTGGTTCGCAGCGATCCCAACGACCGGGTGGTTCTGGTGGGGGCGGGCGTGACCGTCCACAACTGCCTCGCGGCGGCCGACGAGCTCGAACGCGACGGCATCAAGACGCGCGTCATCGACCTCTACAGCATCAAGCCGGTCGATAAGGTGACGCTGCAGGAGGCGGCGGCCCTGACGCGAGGTCGGCTGGTGGTGGTGGAGGACCATTACCCGGAGGGCGGCGTCGGTGCGGCCGTGATGGAAGCCCTGGCCGCCGACACGAGCCCGCCGCGCATCGTCAACCTCGCGGTGCGCGGACTGCCCGGTTCCGGAAAGCCGGCGGAGCTGATGGACAAGGCGGAAATTTCGGCGCGGCATATCGTCGCGGCCGCTAAGCGACTCTACGGAATATAGGAGGGATGGTATGGCGGTTCTGAAAATCCTGGAGCTGGTAGGGACCTCGAAAGAAAGCTGGAGCGATGCCGCGCGCGAAGCCGTCAACGAGGCGGCCAAAACGCTGCGCGGCATCGAGACGGTCGAAGTAGTGCAGTCGAAGGCAGTCGTCCAAAACAACCGCCTGACGGAGTACCAGGTGCAGGTCCGGATCGGCTTCCGCATCGAGCGGACTGCCGGCAGCGCTACAAAGAAAAAGGCGTAAGGGCGGCGTCCGTCATGTTGCGAAGCCTCTTCGGCTCGAAGCCACACGCGCGCGTGTTCATGTCTCCCGGGTTGACGCTGCCCGCCAGCGCAGTCGAGGCTCACCGCCAACGGCATCCCGCGGCTCTGGGCCAGGCCAAGGGAGGCCAGACACAAAATTTCATCGTCTTCTCTGACGGGACCCCGGACGGCGACGCCGCGGCGCAAGCGATGCTCGAGGGCGCGGAGGCCGACTACGCGGCCACGCAGGTGTGGTTCGGCGGGCTGACGCCACCGAGCTTGCCCTTCTATGTCTATGCGGACCCCAATGCCGGTGGTGCGTATCACATGAGCTGCGCCGGCACGGACGTCCACGTTCTTTCCGACCCGGTGCGTGCGCCGGGGTTCCTGACGGCGGAGATCGTCGAGGTGTTCGAGGCGGCCATCAATAACGGTTGGGACTGCGCGGTGACCAACGGTGAATCGCTGTCGCGCGTGCTAGCGTTCGAGCGCCATCCGGAGATCGCCGCGGAGTTCAATCCCACCGAACAGGATTGGTGGGCGCAGGGGCACCGGGATTACGTCAACGACAACTCCGCTGGTGATACCGACCAGATTGCCGCTGGTTGCGGCGACCTCTTCCTTTACTACCTCCACTCCCAGCTGACGTTCGATTGGACGTCTATCTGCGGA
>JALYYE010000138.1 GCA_030946735.1 Candidatus Dormiibacterota bacterium | reverse complement strand
TAGACGGCGTCGACCTTCTCGTCGTAGAAGCACAGGAGGTTCTCGATCTTCGGGCACTCCGGAATCGGCGCCGGGTAGCCCCAGACGATGTCGGTGAATTCCTTGCCGCCGACTTTGACGGTCCAGTACGACGCCTTGCCCTTGTAAGGACAGCGCGTCGTCGTGTTGGTAGGCGTCAGCAGATCCAGCCGCACATCCAGTTTCGGAATGTAGTAGCGCGTCGGCAAGCTGGTTTCGAACAGCAGGCGCGGCCGGGTGGTCTCGGCAACGACTTCGCCGCCGACGACGACCTTGACATGCCGCGAGCTGTTCAGCACATCGACGCGGTGATAGGGGTCCCGCGGATGAACGAAGACCTCATCGTCCTCCTCGAACCAGGCGTCCATCTTGTCCCAGTAGAAGGCGACGTAATCCGTCAGGTCGGGCCGCTGGGGTTGCAGGTAGCGCCAGGCAGCCTTTTCCGCGACGCGGTCACCCGCCTTTACGGAATAGAAGCTCGCTTCGCCCTTCCCCTCATGCGTGCTCTGGTAGCTCGTCGGCTGGAGCAGTTCGAGGTGGACATCCTTGACGGGGAAGTAATAAACCGCCAGCCGCTTCTTCTCGAGCATTAACTTGACGCCACGGCTGTCGGCGATCGTTGCGCCGCCGAACATCACCCGTACGCGCCGGTCAATCGGTATCAGGACAATGTCATCGCCAACCGGCCGTGGTTCCACGTTTTCGATGACCCGATCTTCAAGCGCTTTTGCCATGGCGAGGTTCCTCCGTTCTCGTTAATCGAGGGCAACCACCAGCAGTCCACCAAGGATGGCGGTGTTCTTGAGGAACTGCGCGCGCTCCCGCCTCCGATTCACCGGGTCCTCGGCCTTCCAGAACGGGTGCCCGGCGATCGTCGTCGGCACCATCGACGCGGCGAGCGCGAGCGCGGCAAGCCGGGACATCACGCCGGTGGCAAGCAGGACCCCGGCTCCCAGGTGGACCGCGGCGTTGAGCCGGACCGCATCAACGGGATCCGCCGGCGCGAACGGGACAACCGAGGCGACCCTGTCGACCACTGGCTTTGCCAGCTTCGCCCGAGGCTCGGGATTGGCCAGCACGTCGAGCCCCGACGCGATGAAGAGGCTGGCCATCAGGGGGCGGGCGACGGTGCGCGCAAGCCTCATCGATCCACTGTAAACCTCGCCCGGGCGCGTATACGGACCTGATCTTGGCCCGTACAGAAATCCCTACAGTTACGTTATCATCTTTGATGATGTCGCGAACAGCACCCGCACCCAGCCCCGCCTGATGCCCCGCCGCCGTCTGTCCCGCTACGCCTTCCACCGCCGCCTGCGGCTGCTCCGGCGGAGCCAGCGCCGCTCGAAGGGCCGGCGCGTCTTCCTCATCGTCGCAGTCCTGATCCTTGCCGTTCCCCTGATGGTGATCCCGGCATTCGCCGCTGAGTCGGTCAGCAACCTGCCGGCGGTCGACGGCCTCTCTGCCAGCGGCCTCCATCAGGACATGCTGATCTTCGACCGGCACGGCACCTTGATCGACGACATCGGCGACCATGGCGACCACCGGATCGTGGTTCCGTTGAAGTACATCTCGCCCTTCATCAAGCAGGCGACGATCGCGATCGAGGACAAAACCTTCTATGAGAATCGCGGCGTCGACTTCGCCGGCATCGCCCGTGCCGCGGTCGCCGACTACTCTCATCACCACATCGCCCAGGGAGGCAGCACGATCAGCCAGCAGCTGGTCAAGCAGGTCTTCATTGGCCCGAACCCCCCTCCCACGATCCAGCGAAAGATCCGCGAGGCCGTGCTCGCCGTTGACCTGAACAGCCGGTATTCCAAGGACCAGATCCTCGAGCTCTACCTGAACACCATCTATTACGGGGCCCAGAGCTACGGCAGCGAGGCCGCGGCGCGCGGCTTCTTCCACACCACGTCGCACGATCTGACGCTAGGTCAGGCGGCGATGCTGGCTGGGTTGCCACAAGCGCCGACGCAGAACAGCCCGCTGATCAACCCCACGCGGGCCAAGACCCGGCAGGCCGAGGTGCTCGACGCGATGGTGGCGCAGAACATGATCACCCCCGAACAGGCGCTGGCAGCGGCCAAGGAGAAGCTCGATTTCTTCTATCCGACCAATCAGCTGCAGGCGCCGCACTTCGTCGACTACGTGCTGCAGGTGCTGGACAAGCAATTCCACGTCCGCCCCAGTGATCGCAAGGGCTACCGCGTCTACACCAGCCTCGATCTCAACCTCCAGCACCTGGCCGAGTCCGTGGTGCGAAACCAGATCAACAAATTCGGGAATTTTTATGACTTCCACGATGGTGCCCTGGTGTCCATGGATCCAAAGACGGGCGAGGTGCTGGCCATGGTGGGTGGCGACGACTACTACCGGCCGGGCGGCCAGATCAACATGGCGACCACCACCACGCGCCAGCCGGGATCGTCGTTCAAGATGTTCACCTACACCTCGGCGATCGAGAGCCGCAAGTTGAACATGGTCAGCCCGATCGCGGACCAGCCGATGGTCTTCCCGCTGGGTGGAGGCACCGACGGCCTCAAGCCCTATGCGCCCGCCAACTACGACAAAAAGTTCCACGGCACCGTCCCGCTGAAGATGGCGATGGGCAACTCGCTCAACATCCCAGCAATCAAGGTCGAGCTCACGACCGGGATCCCGGCCGTGCTCGACACCGCCCGAAGAATGGGCGTCACCAGCCTGAACCAGGAGGACAGCCACTACGGCATGAGCCTGACGCTGGGCGGATACGGCGTATCGCCGCTGGACATGGTCACCGGCGCCTCGACGCTCGCCAACATGGGCGTCCGCCACCGGCCGGCTCCCGTGCTGCACATCCAGGACGGACTTGGCAACACGGTGATCAAGTACGACGCGACCAAGAACGAGTTCCGCGCCATCAGCCAGCAGGTGGCGTTCATCATCGCCTCGATCATGTCGGACGACCGCAACCGGTGCATGTCGTTCGGGTGCGGTGGCGACCTGACCCTCCCCGGCCGGCATGTCGGCGCCAAGACCGGCACCACCTCGGACTTCCGCGACAACTGGACCGTGGGCTACACGCCAACGCTGGCCACCGCCGTCTGGGTGGGCAATCCCGATTACCATCCGCTCGCCCACAACTCCACCGGTATCGTGGGCGCCGCCCCCATCTGGCACCAGTTCATGGCGCAGGCCCTCGCCGCGCAGCCGGACCAGTGGTATCCAGTCCCCGCGGGTATCGACCAGGTCGGTGGGAACTATTACCTGCCCGGGACGGAATATCTCCCCGCAACGCTGGCCAGCCCGTGGCCGACCTGCCGCTTCACCTCATTCAACCCCTACACCGTCACCGATGCACAGCTGACCGTCAACGGTCTGCCCTGCGTGCTTGCCTCCGCACCGCGCGACGTCCACGCGAGCGGCTAGCACAAAAAAACCCGGCGACTACACACGATAGCCGCCGGGCTGTGAAAGGATCGCCCCGTTAGGGCGCGCGACGGCTGCCGAAGAAGCCGAAACCGCCGGCGAAGAGACCGAGGATGATCAGGATGATCCCGATCAAGGTGTAGCCGAGTACCAGCGCAATAATCCCGAGAACGATCAACAGTCCGCCTCCACCGAAGTACACCCTGCACCTCCTTTTTAGAGAAATCCGGACAGAACCGTTGCTCCCTCAACATAAAGCGCAGCGGGGGCATCTGTGAAGTCCCCGAATTGCGAAGCCGCCCTTTGGGGCGTAAAGCGCAGCCGCCGCATGCCGCTGCGGCCGGCTGGACGGCGCACCGGGTGCACTATGATACTGAGTATCAAATGACGCGAGTTATCAAGACGCTCGTGATTGGAGCTCTCCTGTCCACCCTTCTATGTGCCTGCGTGGCACCCCCTGCGGGCGCCAGTTCGGGCGCGACGCTGCAGGTAGTTGCCGGCGAGAACTTCTGGGGCAGCATCGCGGCGCAGCTCGGTGGATCGCGCGTGGCGGTGACGAGCATCGTCACCAACCCGAACACCGACCCCCACTCCTACGAGAGCAGCGCCACGGATGCCCGCGCCTTGGCCACCGCCGACTACGTGACCTTGAATGGCGCCGGTTACGACGACTGGGGACAGAAGTTGCTATCTGCCAACCCGAACCAGGGCCGCAAGGTCTTTATCGTCGCCGACCTGCTGCACAAGAAGGCGGGCGACAACCCGCACTTCTGGTACCACCCCGACTGGGTCGACAAGGTCGCCGACAGGATCACTGCCGATTTCCAGGCGCTGGACTCCGCCGATTCCGGTTACTTCACCCAGCAGCGTCAGGCGTTAACGACGGCATTGAAGCCATACCACGACGCGGTGGCGCGCATCCGATCCACCGCCAGTGGCGTCGCGGTCGCTTCGACCGAGAGCATCTTCGTGTACATGGCACAGGCATTAGGTCTCAACCTCATCTCGCCGCCGGAATTCATGCAAGCGATCTCCGAAGGGTCGGACCCGCCGGCACAATCGGTCGCGGAGTTCCAGAATCAGATCTCCCAGCACCAGATCAAGGTCCTCATCTACAACACCCAGACAGCCACGCCGATTACCGAGAACCTCAAGCAAATGGCGACCCGAAACGGCATCCCGGTGATCGGTATCTCGGAGACGCTCGAACCGCCGGCAGCCTCCTTCCAGGACTGGCAGGTAAAGCAGCTGAGCTCCCTGCAAGCGGCGCTCAGCCGGCAATAACGGGCACCATGGCCGGCTCGAAGTCTCCCGCCATCATCGCCGAGGGGTTGGCGGCCGCATACGGCGACCAGTTGATCTGGCGAAACGCCAGCTTCACGGTGAAGACCGGAGAGTTCGTGGCCGTGTTGGGCCCGAACGGGAGTGGGAAGTCGACCCTGCTGCGGTTGTTATTGGGCCTTCTGCCGCCGGCCGCGGGGAGCCTCCAGGTCCTCGGCACGCGGCCACATCGCGGGAACGCTGACGTCGGCTATGTCCCGCAGCGCCGCACCATCGATCGCGACCTCCCCGTCCGGGGGCGGGACTTCGTTCACCTGGGCATCGACGGCGATCGCTGGGGAATAGCTGCCGGCAACGCAGGCCCCAACCATCAACGCGTCGACCAGGCCATCCGGTCGGTGGATGCGCAGGCGTATGCCGATCGCCCGATCGGTCGTCTCTCCGGCGGCGAGCAGCAGCGCTTGCTGCTCGCGCAAGCGCTTGCGGGCCGGCCGCAGATGCTGCTGCTCGACGAGCCACTGGCCAGCCTCGATTTGCGCAATCAGATCGTCATTGCCGAGCTGGTCGGCGACCTGGCGCGGGCCAATGGCCTCACCGTGCTCCTCATCGCACACGACATCAATCCGCTGCTGCCCATCGTCGACCGCGTGCTATACGTCGCCCACGGCGGCGTGGCGATCGGCAAGCCGGCCGAGGTCATCACCACTGAGCAGCTCAGCCGGCTGTACGACGCCCCCATCGAAGTGCTGCACGACAGCCACGGGCATATGTTCGTCGTCGGCCTGGAGGCGGAAAGCGCGCATCACGATGCCTGAGCATTTCCTGGTTTCGGCGCCGTACTTCGGCTGGGACCTGGTCCGCGACGTGCAGGAACTCCTTCGCTACGCCTTCATGCAGCATGCCTTCGAGGCCGGAACCATCGTCGCGCTCTCCGCCGGCGTCATCGGTTATTTCGTGGTCCTGCGCGGCCTCGCCTTCGCCGCCCACGCGCTTTCCCACATCGGCTTTGCCGGCGCGACCGGGGCGGTCCTGGTGGGGGCGGGTCCGCTCCTCGGGTTGCTGCTGTTTACCCTGTCAGCCGGCGCGGTCATGGGTGCCCTCGGCCAGCGGCTTCGCGGCCGCGACGTGACGATCGGACTGGTGATGGCATGGTCGCTCGGCCTTGGCCTTCTCTTCACCCGCCTGTATCGCGGGTCGGCCAACCTGGCGATCGGCATCCTCTTCGGTCAGATCTTCGGCATCACCACGCAAGAGGTCGCGGTGACGCTGGTGGCCGGCGTGCTGACGGTCCTGGCCCTCATCGTGGTCTACCGTCCGCTGCTCTTTGCCACGCTGGACGAGGAGGTTGCCGAAGCCAAAGGCGTCCCGGTTCGCGGTCTCTCCGTGGCTTTCATGGTCATCCTCGCCATCGCTGTCTCGGAGGCGGTGCAGGTCGTCGGCGTGCTCTTGATCTTCGCCCTCATCGTCGCGCCGGCCGCCATCGCCGAGCGCTTCACCACTCGTCCGAGCCGTGGCGTGCTGCTGGCCGCCATCCTCGCGGTGCTCTTTACCTGGGCCGGCCTGACGATCGCCTACTACGTGCCTTACCCGGTCGGCTTCTTCATCACGACCATTGCGTTTTGGAGCTATATCCTCGCGCGCGTGCTGAGCGACGTCGTCGCCCGGCGCGCCGCCGGCCGGCTTCGCCCCTGGCGCGAGGAACAGGTCCGGCACTCCCCGTAGAAGTCGAGGGTGGCGTGGTCGACCCGAAAGCCACGCTGGCGCGCGATCGTCTCCGCCAGCGGCGCGACCGCCGCCTCGTCGAGGTCTTCGACGGTCCGGCAGGTGGTGCAGATCAAGTGATGGTGATGGCCCGGCTCGCACCAGACGTAGGCGGACACGTGTCCCGCTCGCTCGAGCCGCTGGGCCAGTCCGGCGGTGACCAGGGTGTCGAGCGAGCGAAATACGGTGGCGCGGCCGATGTAGGCGTGCTTCTTGCGCACGCGCTCGTAGAGCTCCTGTGCCGACGTTTCTTTCCCCGTCTGCGCCAGCACCGCCGCGATGGCGAGGCGCTGGGGCGTCAGCCGGACGCCGGTCTGCTGCAGCGCAGTTTGAGCTTCAGTCTCAACCACAGCCAGATGATACTGCGGGCGGGGTTTGTGCTGACCGGCGGACGCCATCCTCAACCGGCCGGGACCTCTCGATCCGGCCGACGGCGCCAAGCGCGGCCTTCACTCCTCAGCTCGCCGCTCTCTTGACAAGCTTGCTGATCCTTTCCTCCACGGCGGCGGTCAACCTCTTCGGGGCAAAGGAGGTTGGCCAAATGTCACCCTCGTCGAGGTTGGCAGCCTGTTGGAAACCGAACGTCGCGTATCTCGACTTGAACTTTTGCGCGCTCTGGAAGAAGCAGACGACCTTGCCATCCCTGGCGTAAGCGGGCATCCCGTACCAGGTTCTCGGAGTTAGAGTCGGCGCGCTGGCTTTGATGATGGCATGGAGCCGCTCGGCCATGACGCGATCCGGTTCCGGCATCTCGGCGATATTCGCAAGTACGTCGCTTTCCCCCTGCGCCTCACCCGTGCGAGCGCGCTTCCGCTCGTTGAGGGTCTCCCTCATCACGGCTCGTTCCTCGGCCGTCAACAACTGGGACGCCCTGCCAGGACGGACCGACGTCTGCGTGGCCTTCTTTGGGCTCATGTTGTCTCTCCTCAAGGTTGGATTATTCGAACCATCATGTTAAGTACACCGGCCTGCGGCTCGACCTTGACCGCTACCTCCGCTGCTACAACACCGACCGGGCCCCATACTGGCCGCTACACCCGCGGTCGAACGCCAGACCAGCTTAGTCCGTGAAAACGGCGGCGATGTACATTTTTCCTCCATCGATGGCGGTGCCGAAGCCGACCTGGCGGAAGTGGGCGCCGAGAATGTTGTCCCGATGTTCTGTTGAGTTCATCCACCACACCTGCGCGTCGGCGACGGCGTCATCGAATGGCGGTCCGCCCGACCAGAAGATGTTCTCGCCGTTCCAGGTGTGGGCGACACCATTCTGGTGCAGCAATTCGGTGAAGGCCATCACCGTACGACCCGGTCGCACGTGGGTCAGCCCATCGCTCACCATCTGCTGGGCTCGGGTGGACGCGATTGCGTCCAGTGCCAGCGACTCGCTCAGCGGTGGGAGCCCGGCCGCGGCTCGATCACGGTTGAAGAGCGCAACGCCGGCCTGTGGGATGCCGGCCGGGCCCCGCGGCAGACCGGCCATTGGCGACGGTTCGCTCGAGGGGCGAACCCGAACCGACAGATCGTCCCTCCGGCGCTCAGGCGCCGAGATCGCCGGGCCATTCGCCACCGCGATGTGGGCGGGAAGGCCCGTTCCGACGCTCCCCTGCGGCTCGCCCAGGTAGATGGCGATCACTGCCAGGCCGGCGATCGCGCCGAACAGGGGCAGCGGCGACGCACGGCGTGCGACGAACGCCGAGTAATGGATCATGCGTTCCCCTTACGCATAACGTGATATTGATTATATCATATCTCGAGTCCCCGACACCTCGGGTTCGGAGTGGGGTCTGCTAGCCGCTCGTCGGGCTCTTGGCGGCAGCGGCCTCGAGCTGAGGCTGCAATGAGGTCGCCTGCTTGGCGTTGCCCTGGCGCGGGACACCCAGGCGGTCAGAGATGGTCGCCAGCAGCGAGAAATGGTTCAAGGGCATCGCTAGCTGGCCCCGCAAAGTCGGCGTGACGACCAGCATGGCCACGCGGCCGTCTTCGGCGCTCGACTCGTCCCAGACGATGAACAGCGCCCCGTCCTGCCTCCAGGCGGTCGAGCTCGTGATCTGGGGAACGAACTGCGAGAGCCAGCGATCAGCCGCGCGGACGCCGCAGTCGTGGCCGTCGT
>JALYYE010000132.1 GCA_030946735.1 Candidatus Dormiibacterota bacterium | reverse complement strand
AGCCATATGTAGACCCAGCTCACCCACGACATCACCGGGTTTGGCGACAGTCGCATAACGGCGAGGAGCACGCCCAGGACGATCCCGATCAGCATCGCGAGGACGGTCAATTGCAGCGTCGTGACGACTCCCTGCAGGATCAGCCGGTGAGAGAGATAGTGGCCCACCACGCTCCATTTGAGGTTCGGAGCGGTGGCGAGCGTGTAGATGATTTCGGCGGCAATGGCCAGGACGACCACGGCCGCCACCCAGCGCCCGACGTGCCGCACCGGAACTGCCTCGATCGCCGCCGGACGCCGTCTTACCGCATCAGGCACGCCAGCTCGATTACCTCAGTAGGAGGGCACGCAGCTGCCACCGATGGAGTTGTTGTCGTTGAGCTTCACGTCCGAGCTCTTGATGGCACCGTCTTTTACGCCCCAGTTGTTGAGGATCGTCGCGTAGTAGCCATTGTCGATCAGGTACTTGACCGCGTCTGTGATCGCCCTTTGCAGCGGGCTTCCCTTGACCATCGCTACGCCGTAGGGCGAGACGCTGCAAGGCTTGCCCGCGAGCTTCAGCTTCGAGTTGTTTTGCTTCACCGCATAGTCGGAGACCGGTTGGTCTGCCCACATGATCTCCACCCGGCCCGACAGCAAGGCGGAGGTGAC
This sequence comes from Candidatus Dormiibacterota bacterium, assembly GCA_030946735.1. Taxonomy (GTDB): domain Bacteria; phylum Chloroflexota; class Dormibacteria; order CF-121; family CF-121; genus CF-13. Next base: position 3,750 of record JALYYE010000132.1, on the reverse strand, counting down.
GTCGGTCTGCTTTTCGAAGCTGCTCACCTTGATGTCCTGCTTACCGGTCGACGTGCAGTTGTCCTTATCCCCCGGGATGGCTGTGCCGCCCGGCTGCTTGCCCATGAGGCCCCAGGCGTCCTTCTCCTCGGTGGTCGTGGTCTGCACCGAAACGCTGTGCCCACACATGTCGGCGGCTGTATTGACCGTCGGCCCACCGGTCTTCGTCACCCAGGCCTCTCCGGCCCGGTAGTACGTGACGAAGTCGATGCCGCCGTCCTCCCGCGATTGGTCGGGGGTCCAACTGGAGAGGCTAAACAGGTAGCGCGAGTTGCTCGCCTTGAGTTGCGGGATGATGTTGTCGAAGGTGACGTTGTTGAAGGTGCAGGCGACGCCCATCACCTTGCAAATGGCGTTGCCGAAGTCGATATCCCAGCCCTGGATGGCACCGGTGTCCGCATTGATGAACTCGTTCGGTGCATAGCTCGCGTCCGTGGCGATCTGCAGCTGGCCCTGGGACTTGATCGAGTCCGGAACTTCGGCGGCGATGCTTGCCACCTTGGCTGGTCCCGAGCTCGAGGCTGCCGGCGCGGTCGACGTCCCACCGCAAGCGGCGAGCGTGGTGGCCACCGTGACCAGGATTGCTGGCAAACGCTTCATGCTTTTCTTCCCCTCCCGACTTGTAAAGCCTCAACTGAAGACGCTGCCAGAATTGTATGTGAACGACTCGGACTCTTTAGCCGACTCGCCAATAGACGCCGTCTTTACGATTGAGCAGCTCGCGTTCGACCAGCGCCCGCCGGAGCTGGCAGTGGTCGGGCCAGAACTCGCGAAGGATGACGTCGACGTCCGCCTCCGCCAGGCGTTTGCCGGGTGGGAAGGCGCGCACCACTTCGGCCAGCAGCAGGCGGCGGCGACTCTCGCGAGCCGGCCACTGGATGATCCGGCCGTCCCGCCAGAACGGCCGCAGCTTCCGCATCTCATCGGCGGCCGCATTCCGGTCGGCGGTGGCCACGACTCATTGTAAAAACGCAAGCCGCCCGATCTTGCGCGGGTAGACTGACGGCGTGTTGCTGGCGATCGACCTCGGGAATACGAACCTGACGTTCGGGCTCTTCGAGGGCGATCAGCTCCAGCATGACTGGCGCCTCGCCACCCGCCGCGACAGCATGCCCGATGAGCTCGGCCTCTTGATGGTGCAGCTGATCCGCCAGGAGGGCTTCGACCCGAAGGCCGTCGAGGCCGTCGTCGTCGCCAGCGTCGTTCCGCCACTTAACAGCAGCCTGGTCCAGGCGATCGAACGGTATTTCGGGCGGGAGCCGATGATGGTGGGTCCGGGGATCAAGACCGGCCTCAAGATCCACTACCGCGACCCCAAGGAAGTCGGAGCGGATCGCATCGTGGCTGCCATGGCCGCCTTCAAGAAGTACGGCGGACCCTTGATCATCATCGACTTCGGCACCGGGACCACATACGACGTGGTCTCGAATGACGGTGACTACCTCGGTGGGGCGATCGCTCCGGGGATGGGCATCTCGGTCGACGCGCTTTACGAACGGGCCGCTCGGCTTCAGCGCGTGGAGTTGAAGGCCCCGGCCACGGCCATCGGGCGCACCACCGCCGAGAGCATGCAGGCGGGCATCATCTTCGGCTTCACCGCCCAGGTCGAGGGAATGGTGGCGCGCATCAAGAAGGAACTCGGCGAGAACCCCCGGGTGATCGCCACCGGTGGGATGGCGGGATTGATCGCGGCCGAGACGTCGGTGATCGAGTTGGTCGACCAGCGGCTGATGCTGGAGGGACTCCGGATGATTCACGAGCTCAATGGCTGACGACGCGCCGCTGTCGAAGCCAGAGCCAGGCCTGCCGCTGAAGCCCGAGCGGAATTCGCCGGTGAGCGACCCGGCGGCCATCTTCATCGCCGCGGCCACGCTCTTTGCGATCTTCATCAACTCGCAGAACGTCGGCCCCATCCTCATGCTCGGCGTCATTGCCTTGCTCCTCGAGCTCCGATTGCGCCCGAAGGACTGATAGGCTGGTAGCCCCGTGAGAATCGGTCCCTACTCACTCACCTCGCCGGTCTACGTCGCCCCCATGGCGGGGGTGACCGACGCGCCCTTCCGCAAGATCGCGCGCGAATTCGGGGCGGGCTTGGCCTGCACCGAGATGATCAGCAGCGAGGCGCTTGTCCGCCGGCACCGGGAGTCGTTCCGGCTGATGGACCTCCATTGGGATATGCGACCGGTCTCCGTCCAGCTCATGGGTGGCGACCCGGGTGTGATGGCGCAGGCCGCTCGCATGGCCGAAGACGCCGGCGCGGACATCGTCGATATCAACATGGGCTGCCCGGTGCCCAAAGTCGTCAAGACTTCGGGCGGTTCCTCGCTCCTTCGCGATCCCGACCGTGCCTGCCGGGTTGCGCAAGCCGTGGTCGGCGCGGTGGCGGTGCCTGTCACCGTCAAGATCCGCATCGGCTGGGACTTCGCCACGCGCAACTACCTCGAGATGGCGACCCGGCTGGAGACGACCGGCATCCAGGGCCTCGCCGTCCACGGCCGCACCCGCTCGCAGCGGTACGACCCGTCGGCCGACTGGGCAGCGATCGCGCAGGTCAAGGCGGCGGTCAAGATCCCGGTGGCTGGCAGCGGCGATCTGCGTACCGCCGACGATGCCGTCCGGCGCATGCGCGAGTCGGGCGTCGATGCCGTCATGCTCGGCCGCGGCATCCTGGGCAACCTCTGGCTGGTGCGGCAGACCGTGGCTCGACTCACGACGGGTGAGTCGGTCCCCGCGCTCTCCTGGATCGAGCAGGTCGAGTTGGTGCGGCGGCACTGCGACCTGGTGCTCGACTATTACGGCCCGGAGCGCGGTCCGCGCCTGCTCCGCAAGTTCATCGCCTGGGGCCTCCGGGGCTTCCGTGGCGCCGCCCGGCTCCGCACGATGGTCCAGTCCGTCGCCAGCCCGGCGGACGTCACCGTCGTGCTCGACGCGGCGCTCGCGATCGATCCCGGCCCGTACTCGATCGAGGGCGAGATCGACGAGGCGCCGGCCTCCTGCGAAGCCGCCTGACCGGGGGAACTTTTCCGCCCGCCACCCGTCGTAAGGGCATGAGGCGTGCTTGGCTGCTACTCGTCATCCTCGTGCTTGCCGCCTGTGGTGGCAGGGCTGTGGATCCGGGGGCGCTTCCCAGCCCGACCCCAACCGGCACCGTCTCCGGAACGAATGGCCCCTTCTATGCGCAGGCCTCGCCGGCCCGTCTCACCGCCGGCGGCACCGTTCACCTGACCCTCACGGTGAGCGGCCCGATCGATTATCAGATTGGCTGCGTCCAGACGCTCCATATCTGGGCCGAGGACAGCCAGCACCAGCAGGTCTGGCAGCAGCCGGTGCCGGCGATCGTGTGCATGGCGCTTGGCCACAAGGTGCTGGCGGCCGGCGAGACCGCGACCTTCACCGCGGATTGGCCCACGTCGAGCAAGCTCGCGCCCGGCCCCTATAGCCTTCACGGGCTGTTCCTGGTGGTGCTTCCGATCGGCTCGGGGGCCCGGGTTCGCGAGAATTTAGCGCCGCTAACGATCCAGATTTCTGGGTAGCGAAGCCGCGCCGGGAATCCCGTATAATACGGCGGCTTTTGATGGCTACCATGGAAAACGACAAGGTCGTATACCTCACGCAAGAGGGCCTGAATCGCTTGCAGGCGGAGCTCGAGGTGCTTCGCAGTAAGCGCCGGCCCGAGGTTGCCGAGCGAATTCGCCAGGCGAAGGAGTTCGG
>JALYYE010000122.1 GCA_030946735.1 Candidatus Dormiibacterota bacterium | reverse complement strand
GGAAGGCAGCCATGCGACCCTGGTCTCCCACGTCGAAGGGCGGCGCAACCACCTTTCCGCCGGCAGCTTGCACCTTCTTGGCCAGACCATCGATATCATCGGTGGCGATATAAATCGACCACGCGGTCGGCGCATCCGGTGACATCTTGGGGCCAATTCCGGCTGCCCTTTTGCCACCGACCTCTGCCATCCCGTAGCCGCCGTACTGCGGATCGGGATTCACCTCGATCTTCCAGCCAAACACCTTCGAGTAGAAATCACGAGCCGCGGACGCATCGGTGGTCGAGAGATCGACCCACGTTGGCTTGTTTGCGATCGCAGTCTTCGCTTCTGCCATACCGTCCTCCTTGAATCCTGAATCGCACCCCAACTAAGAAATCAGCCCTGGGGAAATGGCCCGTCGAGGCTCTATTTTGCGCTTTTCCCTGGCCCCCGTCCTCCTGGAACGCGCATCGCGCTGAATCCCCTCGCGAAATCCGACGGCGGTGTAGACGTAGACAAGAATCAGTGTCCAATGACGCAGCGCGATGAGAATGGTGCCGAGCGTCTCGGCATTCGTGCCACCTGCTGCCGGATCTGTCAACCTCACCGTCGTGTCCGACTTCAACGGCTTCGTCTACATGCTGGAAGCCGAGGCGAGCTTCGGCGCCAACCGAAGCCGGGCGCGGAGCCGGGGACGCGGTTCATGCTCATGCCGGGAAGCCGTACGGCGAAACGCCGATCTTCAACGGACCATACGTCGACTGACGCCGAGGCGGGGCCTGACCATCGGAGCAGTCCCCACTCCTATTGCCTTAGAGTGACGCTTTGGCGGGAGTCGGCATCAACCCGAGCTGAGCCAGGACTTCTACCTGGTCGAAGTACTCGCGCTGTGTTTTGATCAGGCCGTCGCGGTCGGCTGTGCCAATACTGCTCGCGCCGATACGCATCCGCCGGTTGGTTGGTGGTAACTCGCCGTCGGGCATCGGAAGCGGACCGCTGTGCGTCCCTTCCGAGGTGTATTCGATCGCGACTGCGCTTCCCTCCTCGATGATCCGCTTAATGGTGACGTGGACGTCGGGGAACGCACCGAACAGCGTGGCGTAGAAACCCACGATAGCATTGCGCCCTTTGGTCGGTCCGAGCCCGGGCCAGACGAGCTCCGCATCTTCCGCGTAGATGTCGCCAATCGGGTTCAGGTCGTGCGCGTTGACGGCGGCATTCAGCCGGTCGACACGGTCCTTGAGCGTGGTGTTCATGCAAATGACCTCCTCGATGTGATGCCATCAGTCTCCGGCCGCCCGGCCACCGCCGAATCCGGGAAACCCCTAGACCTGCGATGCGGTCGCCACTAACATGGGGCCTATGCTCGTGGGGAGGGCTGAGGAACTGTCGCGAATCGCGGCTCTTCTCGAGCACGCCCGCTCCGGGGTGAGCGGTGCGCTCGTGCTGCGCGGCGAGCCCGGCATCGGCAAGAGCGCGCTCCTCCGTGAGGCGTTGACCCCGGCGGAAGGCATGACGATCCTCTCGGTGACCGGCATCGAGGCGGAGTCGGAGCTGCCCTTCTCGGGGCTGTCGGAACTGCTCTTTCCAGTCCTCGACCTGCTACCCGAGATACCCGGCCCTCAGGCTGACGCACTGGCCGGGGCATTGGCGCTCGGGCCGGCCCTTGCCACCCCAGATCCTTTCGCGGTCTCGGCCGCGACCCTGAGCCTGATGGCGGTCGCGGCGGAGCGCCGTCCGGTACTTGCGATCGTCGACGATGCCCACTGGCTGGACGCCGCCTCCCGCGACGCCCTGCTCTTCGCCGTCCGCCGGCTCCATGCCGATCGAATCGCTGTTCTGTTTGGTGTCCGCGAGGGTGAAGAGGTCGAGTTCCGGCCGCCGGGGATCCCGGAGTTGGCCGTTGAGGGCATCAGCGCAGAAGCATCTCGCGAGCTGATCGCCCGGTCGGCCGGCAAGCTGGTCCCGAACCCGGTCGCCGACGGCGTCCATCGCGCCACCCATGGCAACCCGCTCGCCATCCTCGAGAGCCTCGAAGTGCTGTCAGCGGGCCAACTCGCGGGCACCGAGCCGCTCGAAGAACCCCTGCCAATGGGGCCTGGCGTCCAGCGATCATTCGAGCGTCGCATCGCGCGGCTTCCGGAGGAGACGCGAAAGGCGCTGCTGCTGGTGGCGGCCTCCCAGTCCGGCTCGATCGACGAGATCCGCCGCGGCTGCCATGGCTTTGGGACAAGGCTCGGCGCCCTCGAGCCCGCCGAGGTGGCGGGACTGACGCGCAACGACGGGCTGCGGATTCAGTTTGGGCATCCCCTGATGCGAGCCGCCGTCTACCATGGCGCGACGGCGCCCGACCGGCGATCGGCCCATGCCGCGCTCGCGTCGGTTTTGACCGATCCGAAATCCCTTGTGCCCCGCGCCTGGCACCTGGCGGCGGCGGCGCAGGGCGAAGACGAAGACGTTGCGGCCATCCTCGAGCGCGCGGCCGTTGAGGCCCGCCGGCGAAGCGGTCTTGCGGCCGCCTCAAGGGCGTTCGAGCGCGCCGCGCGGCTGACGCCCGATCCGGAACGGCGCGCTGCACGTCTTCACGAAGCCGGCACCGACGCCTACGTCGGTGGCGAATCGCAGCGGGGGATTGCGCTGCTGGATGAAGCACTGGCGCTCGCGCGTGGAATCGCGCTCCGAGCCGACCTCCAGCACAGCCGCGCCCGAGCCGAGATGTGGACCGGGTCGCCGGCGCGGGCCCGCCACATCCTGCTCTCCGCCGTAGACCAGATCGAGGCCGTCGACGCGGCGAAGGCCGCGCTGATGCTGGTCGACGCAGCGACCACAGCTTTCCAGCAAGGTGACGCAGAGGGCGACTTCGAAGGCACCGCCAGGGTTGCGCTGGCGGTGGCCGAGCGGGCCTACCGTGTTGGCCTGCGAGCCGGCGGCCAGCCCGCCGCAGCCGCAGCGGGCGCATACGGCAAAGCCCTGGCTGTTTACCGGCGCCCCGACGAGGCTTACCGACTGCTGGTCCAATCCCTCGACGCCATCGACGAACGCGAATCGCTTCAACTAGCGGTTCAGCTCATCAACTCGGCGGCCGCCTTCCTGTACTTCGAGGAGTTCGACCGAATGCGGGCTCCGCTGGAGCGCCTGATCGCCGCTGCTCGAGCGGCGAGCGCGCCGGGGGCCCTGCCCTACGCGCTCGGTCACCTGTCCGAGCTGGACTTCCGTACCGGACGGTGGGCCCAGGCCTATGCCGATGCCTCAGAGGCCGTCGCTTTGGCGACCGAACTGGATCACCGCTTCTCGCTCATCTACGCGCTCGCCTGCCTGGCTTGGATCGAAGCGGGGCGTGGCCTCGAGGCTGACTGCCGGGCGCACCTGACGAGGATGTTGAGCGTCTCGCCGCACGCGAAGACAATCGTCGGTGGGTACAGCGCGCGCATCGCCGGGCTGCTCAACCTCGGGTACGGCCGCAACGAGGAAGCGATCAAGCACCTCGAGCCGCTTTCCAATGTTCTGCGCAGCGCCGAAGTGGCGGCGCCCTTCCTCTTCCAGGAGATGCCGGATCTGATCGAGGCTTACGTTCACTCCGGGCATCGGGCCGAGGCCGAAACCGCGCTGGCGACCTTCCAGGACCAGGTGAAGCGCTCCCCGGGGACGTGGGTCTTTGCAGCCGCCGAGCGCTGTCGCGGGCTCCTCGAGGAAGACTTCGAGCCTTACTTCATCGCGGCCCTCGAGCTCCACGACCGGACCACAATGCCGTTCGAGCGCGCCCGCACCGAGCTCTGTTACGGGGAGCGACTGCGACGCGCGAAGCAACGGAGCGAGGCACGGACGCATCTTCATAGTGCGCTCGAGGTGTTCGAGACGATCGGCGCCGATCCCTGGGCCGACCGGGCGCGAAACGAATTACGGGCCACCGGCGAAACGGTGCGACGGCAACGGCCCGCGATGGATGACCTGACGCTGCAGGAACTACAGGTTGCGCTGAAGGTCGCCGAGGGTGCGACAAACCGCGAGGCCGCCGCTGCCCTCTTCATCAGTCCAAAGACGGTCGAGGCGCATCTGAGCCGGATCTACAGCAAGCTCGGCCTCCGTTCGAGGACCGAGCTTGCCCACCGATTCGCCACAAAGGGCAGCCCCGAACTGGCCGCCGTCGAACGATAAGCCGGTTCGGTCAGGCGGTCTCGTAAGTGAGCCGGCCACAGAGCCAGCACTTGTATTCGGACTGGCCCTGCGCGTTGTGCTGATGGGTCGACTTCAGAAAGACCTTCGATTTCGGGAAGACCCGGCAGACGCAGGCCTTTTCCTGTCGATGCTCGCCGACAACGGGTTTGTCTTTCATATCGATGCCTCCGCTTTCTTTGATTCCGAACGCGCCTCGCCCGCGATCACTGAAGTGATGTGCTCCGCATCCTCGCCGACGCCGAGCAGCAGTCCGGACTTCGGCTTGTGCAGCCATTCGAGTCCGACGAAATAGAGGCCCGGCACCGCCGTCACGCCCTGGCGCTGAATCGGCTGCCCAGCGTCGTCGAGGACGGGCGCGCGGACGAACGAGAAATCGGGCTTGTAGCCCGTTGCCCAGATGATGCTCGTGATGCCGGCGGCCTTCAGGTCCAGCTCGAGGATCGGATCGTCCTCATGGAGCACCGGCGCGCCGATACCCCGGGGGTTCTCATCCTCGGGCAGTGGCATTCCCATCTTCGCCACCGCCTCATCCAGTTGCTTGAGAATGTTCTCGGCGAACTCGTCAGCCTTCCGGAGGTTCTCCTTGAGGTCCGGGGCAAACGCGAGACGGCCACTGTCAACGGCCAGGACTCGACCCAGCAGCGTGACGCCCTCCTGGGCCAGCTGGCGCAGATAGATGTCGTGGCCGCCCCGGCGACCAGAGCTGATGGGATGGCAGGCGGACTTCTCGGCCGGCGACTTCAGGCTGTCGACGGTCCGCTCGTAGAGGCCGCCCATCTTGCCCCACCACACGGCATCCTTTCCGCGATAGCGCCGGGGGACTCGCGGACAGCGGCTCACCGAAACAAACAGCGTCCGGTCTGACTCGTGTAGCTCTTCCGCGATCTGGGCACCGGACTGACCGGTGCCCACCACGAGTGCCGCCCCATTCGGCAGCTGTGCCGGGTTCTTGTACTGGCTCGAATGGATCTGGAAGAGGTCGACGGGGAGGCGGTCCGCAAGGGCCGGCCGCTTCGGCCGCCGGTAGGAACCGGATGCCACGACCACCGCCCGGGTCTCGAGGGTCGATTCGCCGGCGGTTACCTGAAAACGGTCGCCGTCCGCAGGCACCACCGACGTCACCTTCGCGCCGGTCCGGACGGGCGCCTCAAAGGAGCGCACGTATCCGTCGAAATACCCGACCAGCTCGTCGCGGCCCATGAAGCCGTCCGGGTCGGAATCCTGGTAGGCGAACCCGGGGAGCTGCAGCGTCCAGTTCGGGGTAACCAGGCAGAACGAATCCCAGCGCTGGCTCCGCCAGGACTCCGCAACGCGATCCTGCTCGAGGACCAGGTGCTCAATGCCGCGTTGCTTCAGGTGGTAGCTGGTCGCCAGCCCGGCCTGGCCCGCACCGATCACGACGACGTCAACCCGCTGGCTGCTTGGCATCACGTGAACGAGGATATGTCGCCAGCGCGACTTCCGAATCGGGGAAACCCCTACAACCCTGTCATTCTTACCGGGTGAATCTGCTCCCTGGGAGCCGGCGCCGTTACAACGAGCTGGCGGGTACGAACCTCGAGCGCCTCGCCGGACTTTCGGATGGCATCTTTTCGGTCAGCATGACCCTGCTGGTCCTGGGCCTTGCGGTTCCAACGTTGAGCATTCGGGGCACAGAAGGAGAACTCTGGCATGCGTTGCTGGGGCTAGCACCGAATGCCCTGGTTTACACCATGAGTTTCATGACGCTCGGCATCTTCTGGATCGGCCAGGGCTCGCAACTCAACCAGCTGGCTCGAAGTAATCGCCACTACGCGTGGCTGCAACTCGTGTTTCTCTTCGCCGTGACCCTGGTGCCCTTCTCGACCGCGCTGCTGGCGCGCTTTCCAACCCTTCGGGTCGCCCTCGTCGAGTACTGGCTCAATATCGTGCTCCTCGGCATGATGCTGCTTGCCGGACTCCAGTACGGACTTCGGGCGGGCCTGTTCAAACAGGTGGAGATGCCCGAAGTCGCTCCACTGATTCGGGGGCGGATTTTGATCGCCCAGTCCTTGTATGCGATCGCCACGGCCACCTGCATCATCTTCCCGACCTGGGTGAGCATCTCCCTGATCTTCCTGGTCCAGCTGAACTACGTGATCGCGCCCCGGATCCCGATTCTGCACCGCTTCTGACTCGCAGTCGGTCCATTGGGTAACGTTCGGGGATGCCTGATCCGATCCAGGATCGAGATCAACTTTCCGACCTGCTCACACGAGTAGCCGAAGCCGCACGCGACTACCTTGCGGGGGTTGATGAGCTACCGGCGGGCGGCACCGTACGACGCGACCAGGCGACCGGCCACTTCGTCGGCGAGCTGCCCGAAGACGGAAACGGCAGTCTCGCAGCGGTAACGAGCCTCCTGACACATGGCGTGGACGCCGCGACCAACTCGGCCGGCCCTCGGTTCTTCCACTTCGTCACCGGCGGCTCAACACCCGCGGCCCTCGCGGCCGACTGGCTCACCTCGACCCTCGATAACAACGCCGCGTTATGGGTGAGCTCGCCGCTCGGCTCTAAGCTCGAGCAGGTTGCGATCGGTTGGCTGAAGGATCTCTTCAGCCTCCCGAGCAGCTGGGGTGGCGTGCTCACGACCGGCGCCACCATGTCCAATTTCACGGCCCTGGCCGCAGCCCGCCAGTGGTGGGGAGAAGAGCACGGGATCAGCATCGCAGAGCGCGGGATGAGCGGCATGCCCGAGGTGCCGGTGATGACCAGTGGCTTCGTCCACGCCTCGGCGAAAAAGGCGCTGAGCATGCTCGGCATTGGCCATGAGGTCGCTCGCGCCTTGAGCAACGATGCCGTCGGAGGCATCGATCTCACCGCGCTCGAAGCGGGACTGCAAGCTTTGAAGGGTGCACCCGCCATCGTCATCGCGACGGCGGGCGAGGTGAATGCCGGCGGCTTCGATCCGATCGCGGCCATGGTCGATCTGGCCCACCGCCATCACGCCTGGCTTCATGTCGATGGGGCCTTCGGGCTATTCGCCCGTGTCTCGCCGGCCACGGCTGACCTGGCGGACGGCGTTGACCAGGCGGACTCGGTCATCGCAGATGGGCACAAATGGCTGAACGTCCCGTACGACTGCGGCTTCGCCTTCTGTCGCGACGACCGTCTCCTTAATACCGTTTTCGGGATGGATGCGCCGTATTTTCCCGCGACCGAGGCCGATCATCCGGACTTCCTCTACCTGGCTCCGGAAATGTCGCGACGCGCCCGGTCGTTGGCGGTCTGGGCCACACTGGCCGCCTATGGTCGCCAAGGATATCGCGCGATGATCGAGCGGCACGTCGCCCTGGCGAAGCGCCTTGCCGACCAGATCCGCGCTTCCTCAGATTTCGAGCTGCTGGCGGAACCGAGACTAAACGTTGTGTGCTTTCGCTATTGCCCAGACGGAATCCCCGAAGGCGAACTGGACCAGATCAATCGCCGGCTTGGTCAGGCCATCATCGCCGACGGTACCGTCTATTTCGGCACCACGGTCTACGCGGGAAAGGTGGCTTTTCGCCCGGCGATCGCGAACTGGCGCACCACCGAGCGGGATGTCGACATCATCCTGGGCGTGGTTCGAGGACTTGCTGAGCCGCGATCATGACGGCCTCTGTCATTCTTTCCGCGTGAATCTTACCGGGGTAGCCAGCGGCGTTTCAACGAGTTCGCCGGCACGAACCTCGACCGCCACTCGTCGAGAATCCTCCTTCAGGTGGGATCCCTGAGGGCCTGGAAGATATCGTCCAACCGCGTCCAAGTACGGAGCCCTCACCCTCGCCGAGTGACAATATGCTCCTTGCATAAATCGGCCATTACGACCGCGCTGGCTTCTCGATTGGTCGGGGATCAGTTTCCTCAGTGGGCCGACCTGCCCGTCACGGCGCTTGCGTTGGATGGGAACGACAACACAACCTACCGCCTCGGCGAGGCGATGACCATCCGCCTCCCGAGCGCCGAGGGATACGCGCCTCAGGTGGACAAGGAACACCGATGGTTGCCGGCCTTGGCCCCGCACCTGCCCCTCCCCATCCCCCAGCCACTGGCGAAGGGCGATCCCGCGTTCGGGTATCCGATGACTTGGTCCATCTACCGGTGGATCGAGGGCGAACCCGCGACCATCGAACGGATTGCGGATCTCGGTCGATTCGCGACCGACCTGGCGGAGTTCCTTGCCGCGCTGTACCGGATCGATCCGGCTGGAGGCCCGGCGCCCGGGGCGCACACCTTCTTTCGCGGCGGTTCTCTGATGACCTACGACGCTGAGACTCGGGCGACCATTGCCGCCCTGGACAGGGAGGTCGACATCTGGGCGGCCACCGATGTCTGGCAGGCTGCTCTCGCGGCGACGTGGACTCGCTCCCCCGTGTGGGTCCACGGAGACGTCGCCGCCGGCAACCTGCTGGTAGCCGATGGTCGGCTGGTCGCCGTCATCGACTTCGGTTGTTCGGCGGTGGGCGATCCCGCCTGCGACCTCACCATTGCGTGGACGTTCCTCTTTGGCGAGAGCAGAGAGGCGTTCCGGGATCGAATTCGGTTGGATGACGCGACCTGGGCGCGCAGCCGCGGCTGGGCGCTGTGGAAGGCCCTGATCACCCTGGGCCCTGCCGTAAAGACGAACCGACAGGAAGCCGAGCGGATCCGGCGCGTCATCGATGATGTGATCGCTGAGCACAAGCGCACGACATAGAACTGCCCGACGACTGACGAGATCAGGCGGGCTGCTTGCGCTGCCGCTGCTGACGGAATAGCTCGGTGATCTCTTTGACGGTCGTCGCGTCTTCGGGCCGCTTGTCCGCTCCCCGGAAGGAAACGATTCGAGGGAAACGTAGCGCGAACCCAGGCTCATCGCCGACCTTGCCGGCCGTATGCCTCGGGCTCGGTGTGATCTCATCGGCCATCACCTCGACGACCACCTCCGGCTTGAGCCACACATCTGGTACCAGGATCGAGTCCACGCGCGCCGGCCGATGCTCGACCTGCAGCGCATCCGCCCGCTCGTGGATTTGCCGCCATTCGGCGTCGGACAGGCCGGTACCCAGCTTGGTGATGCTGGCAAACCGGTCGTTCTCCGCGTCGTAGACGCCTCCGAGCAGCGCGCCGACGCCAAAATCGGCGCGCTTTCCCTTGCCGAAGTAGTAGCCGATCAGGACCAGATCGACCGTGTCGCTCAGCTCGCCGCTGGTATGGCGCTTCAGCTTCACCCAGTTGAAGTTGCGGGCGCCCGCCTGGTATTTCGAATCGGGTCGCTTGACGACGACGCCCTCCAGCCCCTGACTGATGGAGTCCAGCAGTGTCTTCGTGAGGACCTCGACCGAGTCTGTCTTGATGATGGGCGCCGGGAGCAGCACGGTCGAGCCGGCGATCACCTCATCGGCCAGCGCCAGCCGCTCCTCGTAGGGCAGCTCGGTGAGGTCGCTGCCGTTTCGGTAGAGGATGTCGAAGATGAAGGCGACCAGTGGCA
>JALYYE010000118.1 GCA_030946735.1 Candidatus Dormiibacterota bacterium | reverse complement strand
ATGTCATCGTCGGCGGGCGCAATTTCGGCTGCGGCAGTTCGCGCGAGCACGCCCCGATGGCGATCAAGGCGGCCGGGGTCCAGGCGGTGGTGGCGCGCACCTTCGCCCGCATCTTCTATCGCAACGCGATCAACATCGGCCTGCCGGTGATCCAGTGCGATGCGATCTACGACGCCGTCCAGGACGGCGACCCGATTTCGATCGATATCCATTCCGGCGGCATCGATGTCAATGGCAAGATGTTCCAGGGGGAAACACCCGGCCCCGTGGCGGTCGCCATCATGGAGGCCGGCACGCTGATCGACCTGATCAAAACACGCGGCTGGGCCGCGATCGAGGAGGTATCGTAAATGGCAACTGCGGTAACGGCGAAGTGCCCGGAGTGCGCCGCCGACGTCAAGCTCGGGGCCGACGTCGAAAAGGGCGAGATCGTGCCCTGCAGCGACTGCGGCGCGGAGCTGGAAGTCGTCGAGACGGACCCGGCAGAGCTGCGGCTGGCGCCCGAGGAAGAGGAAGACTGGGGCGAGTAGCGTGAGAATCGGGGTTCTGTGCTCCCGCATCCGGGCCGAGGAGAAGCTCCTCTTCGAGGGCTTCGCCCGCCGCGGCCTGAGCATCGAGAAGGTCGACGACCGGCAGCTGGTCTTCGACCTGGCGGCACAGCCGAGGCACTTCGACGTGGTCCTCGAGCGCTGCCTGCACCATTCGCGCGCGCTCTACTCGCTGCGCATCCTCAACCAGTGGGGGGTGCCGACCGTCAATACCTACGAGGTGGCGCTGACCTGCGGCGACAAGATCAACACCACCACGGCGCTGATCGCCGCCGGCGTTCCCAGCCCGCGCACACTGATCGCCTTCACGCCGGAGTCCGCATTGGAAGCCATCGAGACGCTCGGATATCCGGTCGTGCTCAAGCCCGCCGTCGGCTCCTGGGGACGGCTGCTGGCGAAGATCTCGGACCGCGACGCCGCCGAAGCGCTGCTCGAGCACAAGGACACGCTCGGCTCCTACCAGCACGCGATCTTTTATGTCCAGGAATACGTCGACAAGCCGTCGCGCGACATCCGCAGCTTCGTGGTCGGCGATCAGACCATCTGCGCGATCTACCGCGAGTCTTCGCACTGGATCACGAACACCGCCCGCGGCGGCCAGGCTCGCAACTGCCCGGTGACGCCGGAAATCGACCGCCTCTCACGCGCCGCGGCTCGCGCCGTCGGCGGCGGTGTCCTGGCGATCGACCTGCTGGAGCACCCGGACGGCATGGTGGTGAGCGAGGTCAATTACACAATGGAATTTCGTAACAGCATCGACACCACCGGCGTCGACATCCCCGGCCGGATCGTCGATTACGTGCTGCGGGTCGGCGCGCTGGAGGCGGTGCCGGCGTGATCACCGACGTGTCCACCGACAGGCGCGCCGCCACCGAAACCGGTATCGATCTGCTCGAGGAGATGGTCTCGATTCCAAGCTTCTCGACGCAGGAGCGCGAGCTTGGCCAGTGGCTGGTCTCGCGGCTGCGTGCCATGGGATTCGCCGCGCGGCAGGATGAGACCGGTAACGTCGTCGCCTTCTGGGGCAGCGGGCCGCGCGAGGTGCTGCTGCTGGGGCACATGGACACCGTCCCCGGATTCATACCGGTGCGCCGCG
The DNA here is from genome assembly GCA_030946735.1 of Candidatus Dormiibacterota bacterium. Taxonomy (GTDB): domain Bacteria; phylum Chloroflexota; class Dormibacteria; order CF-121; family CF-121; genus CF-13. The sequence goes on along the minus strand of JALYYE010000118.1, from coordinate 378 downwards.
AAGGCAACCGCCTCTTCGGTCGCGGGGCGGTCGACGCCAAGGGGCCTCTGGCGGCGGCCATCACCGCGGTCGCCCGGCAACCCGCCGGCGCCGCCTGCCGCTTCACTGTCATCGGGGCGGTGGAGGAGGAGGGCAGCTCGCGCGGGGCCCGTCACTTGGTGCAGCGCAAGGCCCCTGATCAGCTCGTGATCCTCGAACCGAGCGGCTGGGACGCGGTCACGCTCGGCTACAAGGGGAGCCTCAAGCTCCGCTATCGGCTCTCCCAGCCGATGGGTCACGGAGCCGGCCCGAACGAGAGCGCAGGCGACAGGGCCATCGCCTTCGTGCGCCGGCTGCAGGATCAAGCCGCGGCGCAGGGTGAAGGGCTGGGGACCTTCG
>JALYYE010000108.1 GCA_030946735.1 Candidatus Dormiibacterota bacterium | reverse complement strand
TTTGATCTAACGGGGAGTTGCTGGTAAATTGGCCCAACACGTAACCAAGAGGGGCGGCCTCCCGTTCAGTCTGCAGCGGGCGCCCTGTGGGGTGCCCTGATGCCGGATTTTGAAGAGCGGGAACTCGTTGAGCGCGCGAAGGAAGACCCTGAAGCGTTCGGGGCTCTTTACGATCGCTATTTCCCGCAGATCTATCGCTTTGCGTATTCCAGAGTTCACGACCAGTCCCTGGCAGAGGATGTGACGTCGGAGGTGTTTTTTAAAGCGCTGAGGAATATCAAACGGTACACCTACTCCGGCCATCCGTTCTCCTCATGGCTTTACCAGATCACGCTGAACGCGGTCGCCGACCACTACCGCGGCCAGCACGGCGAGGTGGAGCTCGAGGAAGGCTCCAGCCTGCCCAGCACCGAGCCGAGCGTGGTCGACCAGGTCGTTCGCCGCGATCGCAGCCGACGGGTCTGGTCGGCGATCGACCAACTGCCCCGCCACCAGCGCGCGGCCATGGTCCTCAAGTTCGGCGAGGACAAGAAAATCGAGGAGATCGCCCAGATCATGGGTAAGAGCGCTGGGGCGGTCAAGCTGCTGCTTCACCGTGGCGTCGAACGGCTTCGCCGCGAGCTACCGCCCGAATTCGAGGCGGGACTGACATGATGAACGATCCCGAGCTCGAAGAGCTCTTCCAGGACCCGGCACACCGCGAGGTGGTCGACCTGCTGAAGATGTCCCGGCCGGCCGCACCGCCGCTGGATGCGGACTTCCGCAACTACCTGCGGGCGAAGCTGATGACCGAAGCCCGTCGCACCCTCCAGCCCATGGCATCCCGGCGACGGTTCCCGTTCTCCCTCAGCCCGAGGGTGCTGGCGCCGGCGATGGCCGCTGTGGCGGCTGGCTTCCTGGTGGTGCTGGGAATCCAAATCTATCTCCAGAACCAGGCGCCTTCGTCCATGGTGGCGGTCGATCTATCCCGAATCCAGAACAAGACGAACGTGGCAACCGCCGCGCCAATCGTCATCCCGTTCACCGGCCCGATCGACAAAAACGCGATTGCCGCCACGGTCGTGATCGAGCCGGCCACCTCGGTGACCAAGCAGTGGGTGGGCCAGAACCTCGTGATCATCCCCGACCACCCGCTCGCCCCCAACACAACGTATACCGTCTCCCTCAAGGCCTCGGCCGCCCCCAAGGAGCCCAATCCCAGCGTTCAGGCGACGCCGACGGTGGCGCCATCGCCGGTCGTCGTGCACTTCACCACCGTTCGGGCACCCGCGCCGCAGGCGGGCCCGCCTTCGTACCGAAGCGCTAACGTCAGTTATGGACCGGAGAGCCGGCTGGCGGATGCCGGCACCGTCTTCAGCGCCAGCTGGACGCCGACCGGCCAGTTGCTCGTCGCCCGACCCGCCGGCCAGCCTGGCCTCGCGTCGTCGCCAACGGCATCCGCAACGACCAGCGTGTCGGCGGCGGCGACGCCGACCACCGATGTCTGGCTACTGAGCGCATCCGGCACCCCGATCCGCGTCCTCGTACCGGGCGGAAGCTTTCCGGCGGCCGCCGCATCCGGTGGCCTGCTCGCCGCCTGGCAGGTAACCTCGGGCAAGGGAGCCAATCTCGTCATCAGTGACTTGCAGGGCAACATCCAGGGGCCGATCGCCACCTTGGACGGCCTGCCCGACCGAGCCCCCGTCTGGATCGGCAGCGATCGGATCGCCTACCTCAACCAGGGTCGGCTTCTCATCGTCGACCCGCACGGCGCCCACGTCAATACGCCGGCCGCGCAGGTGCAGCACGGCAGCCTGGCGGGGTCGCCCCTCGGCACCCTGCTGGCGGTGGAGTCCGCTGATGAGTCGACCGTGATCGACCTGGCATCGGCATCGCCGAGCCCGTTGCCGGCCGGCGCGACCGGCTTTGCCTGGTCGTCAAAGGGCGATCTGGCCTTCGTGGTCCCGCAGCCGTCCGGGAGCGTTCTCTACACCGCCGCCGGCGGCAAGAACGCGCGGCGCGTCGCCAGCAGCCCAAGCGGACAGATCTGGTCTGACCTGAACTGGGCTCCGGATGGGGCCTCGCTCATGCTGGCCAGCAAGCCTGTCGGGGCGAGCGCTTCGAGCTCCCGGCTAAAGCTGATCAACGCGGACGGCAGCGGGCTCACCAGGAGCTTCGCCTCTGACAAGGAGGCCTCGAGCCCGCAATGGTCCTCCCACGGCGACCTGGTCCTCTTCACCCGGCAGGATGAGGCCGGCGGTCGGGCGTTCTGGACGGCGAACACCGCGCCGTCGGAGGCCGATGCCGCGGCCAACCAGGCCCTGGCCGAAGTCGATCGCTTCATGCAAGCGCGCCTGAGGGCAGATAGCGCGGCGGCCCAGGACGACCTCGATGCCGCCGGCCTGAGCGCCTACCAGGGCGGCGCGTCCTCGCTACTCAGCCCCGCCGGCACCAAGTTCGAGCGTTACTACCCGGTAACCGTCCAGCAGACCGGCTCAAACCCCAACAAGTTCCTGGTCGGTGTCCGCATCTTCGTCTCACGCTCGGGGGTGCAGCGGAGCTTCTTCGAAGAGCAACTCACGCTGATCCTCAAGGATCAGCGCTACCTGGTCGACGCGGTCACGTCGACGCCGGCCGTTTCCTTAGGCCATGGACCGACCGTCCTGTCGTACGACGTCGTGCCGGCCCCGTCCGGCTACCAGGTTCGGGTCCGCTTCGACGCCGACCTGCGGCCGGAGACGGTGACGAGGGAGACGATCCAGGTAAAGGACGCCGACGGCAAGCTGGTTAACGCGCAGATCGCGTTCGATCCCGACAGCCACACGGCGACCCTGGGGCTCACGTTGCGGCCGGGGAGTACCTATCAGCTGGTGGTCACCACCGGCGTAACCGACGTCAACGGGGTCACCATGGCCGATGAGTACCACGCCCAGGTGATCGGCCGCTAGCCCTCCCTGCTGAGGATGACACCGGCGGCAATGGCCGCGGCCACCTCTCCCGCGCCATAGAGCGACTCGAACGGTGAGCGTTGCGCTTCGAATTCGCGCGTCTTTTCGAGCAAACCGGGGTGGTCCTGGATGAAGCTGGTCGAAATGCGGCCGTCGATGAAGTCCGGCTCCTCCAGGAGCGCGCGGTGAAACGGGATGGTGGTCTTCGGCCCGGTGAGAACGAACTCCTGCAGGGCGCGCCGGCCGCGGCCGATCGCGGACTCCCGGTCCTGCGCCCAGACGACGAGCTTCAGCAGGAGCGAGTCGAAATGGGGCGAGATCTCCTGGTGCGGCCGGATACCGCTGTCGACCCTCACGCCCGGACCGCTCGCCGGCGCATAGCGCTGGACTCGGCGCGGCGTCGGCATAAAGTTGCGCAAGGGATCCTCGGCATTGATTCGGAACTCGATCGCGTGCCCGCGTGGCTCGGGATAGCCCATTTCGGGGATGCGCTCGCCGCGAGCGATGCGGATCTGCTCGCGCACCAGGTCGATCCCGAGGACAGACTCCGTCACCGGATGCTCGACCTGGAGGCGGGTGTTCATCTCCAGGAAATAGAACTCCTCCCCTGACACGATGAACTCGATCGTGCCCGCGTTGCGGTAGCCGACGGCCGCCGCCGCTTTGACGGCGGCCTCGGCCATGGCGCGCCGCCGCGACGGAGTCAGCCCGACCGCCGGTGTCTCCTCCAACAACTTCTGATGCCGCCGCTGGATCGAGCACTCGCGCTCGCCCAGCGCGACGGTCGTCCCATGATCGTCAGCCAGGACTTGCATCTCGATGTGCCGCGGATGCTCGAGATATCGCTCCAGGTAGACGTCGGGGCTGCCGAACGAGCTTTCTGCCGCCCGGCGGCAGGCTTCGAACGCGGCAGGAAGTTCCTCGGGCGCTTTGGCGACCCGCATGCCGATGCCGCCGCCGCCGGCAGCCGCCTTGACCATCACCGGGTAGCCGATCTGTTTGGCTTCGGTGAGGGCCGCAGATTCGTCGGCAAGCGCGGCCGTCCCGGGTACCACGGGGACGCCCGCGGCGACCATTCGCCTGCGGGCCTCGACCTTGTCGCCCATCGCCCGCATGCTGATCGCCGAGGGACCGATGAAGGTCAGGCCACTGGTGGCGCAGGCCTCCGCGAAGGCGGGGTTCTCGGACAGAAAGCCGTATCCCGGATGGATCGCATCGGCGCCGTGTTCGCGGGCCACGCGTGCGAGTTGCTCGATGTCGAGATACGCCTGTCGAGGCGTTGCAGCGCTGAGCGCCGCCCGCTCGTCGGCGAAGACCGCGTGCGGAGCTCGCGCATCCGGCTCCGCGTAGACCGCGACCACGGGGATGCCCATCTCGCGGCAGGTCCGCATCACGCGAAGCGCGATCTCGCCGCGGTTGGCGACCAGGACCTTGGTGACGCTAGCCAATCGTCATCAACACTTCGTTGGGAGCGACGATGGCTCCCTCTTTGGCGAAGACCTCGCGAACCGTGCCGCCGACCGTCGCCACGATGTCGTTCTGCATCTTCATCGCCTCCAGCACGACGACCACGTCACCCAGCCGGACGCGGTCCCCGGTCTTGACCTTGACCTTGACTACCATGCCCTGCATGGGCGCCTGGATGGCCCCATCGCCGCCGGCGCGTTGCGCGGCGGTCGGACCGGAGGCGGTTGGGGTCGCGCTGGAGGCGGGCGCCGCGCCGTCCCCAAGGATTCGCACGCGGTAGGGCTCGCCATCGACCTCGACCGTAAACTCGCGGGCTGCCGCTTCAGCAGGTGGAGGCGCAGGTGTAACCGCGACCGGCGGAGGTGGGGGCTGTGGCTCCGGGGTCGGGGCCGGCGGGGCAGGCGTTTCCGCGCGGTGGCCGGCGGGCCGCAGGATATTGGGTGCGTCTTCCGGAAAGAGGATGTAGGTGAGGACCTGGTCCACCCCGGTCGGGTTCAGGCCTTGCTTGCGCATCTCGCGCCGGGCACGATCGATGCCCGGCTGTAGCAGGTCGGCGGGCCGAATTGTGATCGCATTCGAGGAGCCCAGCGCGCGCTTGCGGACCTCCGGGTCGATGGGGCCGGGGGGCTCGCCGAAGAGGCCTTTGACATAGTCGCGGAACGGCTGGTCGATGTGCTGATAGCGCTTCTCGCTCAGCGTGTTGGCCAGCGCCTGGTTGGCCGCGATCCGGTTGATCGGCGCGGCCATCGGCGGATAGCCCATCTCCTGTCGCACCCTAAGGAGTTCCTCCAGGAGCCGGTCGTAGCGATCGATCGCGTTGCGTTCTCTGAGGTTTCGGATTAGGACCGCCAGCACGGGCGCCGGAACCTGGTGTTGCAGGACGAGGAAGTCGTTGCGAAAGGCGATCGGATCCTGGAACTCGAGATATTCGTCGTGGATCTCATCGAAGTACCGGCTTGCCTGGCCGATGGGATTCAGGTCGAGACCGGTGTCGTAGGGCCCGTCGCGAAGACTCGCCACCATGGTCTCGGTAGCGGGTTGCGACGCACCCCATGCCAGGGCGGACAGCGCGGTATCGATGCCGCTGGCACCGGCTTCGATCGCCGCGAAGTAGGAGATGGGCGCGAGCGCCGTGGTCGAGTGCGAGTGAATACTGACTGGGAGCTTGGTGGCGCTGGTGATCGCGGCCACCAATCCGCGCGCGTCGGTCGGCGTCAGGATGCCGGCGACGTCCTCGATCCCGATCCAGTCGACACCCATTGCTTTCAGCCTGCTGGCGGATTTGACCATGCGGGCCTCGTCGACCACCGGGCTGGGGCTGTAGACCAGGGCGCCGATGACGCGCGCCCCGGCTTTGCGGGCAACCTCGACGGGGACCTCCAGGTTGCGGATGTCGTTGAGGGGGTCGAACATCTTGACGACGCGGATGCCGTCTTCGACCGCCTGCTCTATGAAGGCCTTCACCACGTCGTCGGGCTGGTGCGACTGCCCGAGCAGCGTCTGGCCCCGGATCAACATTTGCAGCGGCGTTTTGACAATGGCGGCGCTGAGCGCGCGCAGCCGCTGCCATGGATCCTCCTTCAACGCCCGCACCTGCGCCGCGAAGGTCCAGCCGCCCCAGGCATCGAGCGCGTGGTAACCGATATCGTCCAGGGTCTTCGCGATCGGCAGTACGTGCTGCAACTTGAGGCGTCCCTGCACCAGGCTTTGCTGCGCGTCGCGCAACACGGTCTCGGTGATCAAGACCTTGGGCACGCCGTTATTGTATGCCCGGTTTTCGGGTCTATTTCGGAGCTCGGTTCGCCTCGCGTCGCTTGATCAACTTTTCGCGCGCCACCGGGTCGTTGAGCGCCAGGATGCCGGTCGCGAGGTGGGCCGCGTTTCTGGCGCCCGCCTCTCCGATGGCCACAGTCGCCACCGGGATGCCCGCCGGCATCTGGGCCATCGATAACAGGGCGTCGAGGCCACCCAGTGCACCCCCCGACATCGGCACCCCGATCACGGGCAGCAGGCTCCAGGCCGCCACCACGCCGGGCAGATGCGCCGCTCCGCCGGCGGCGGCGATCAGCACTTTGAGACCACGTCCTTCGGCCTGCGTCGCCCACTCGCGACAGCCTTCCGGGTCGCGGTGCGCCGAGCGGACCACCACTTCGTAGCTGACGCCGTACGCATCCAGCACCTCGCAGCAGCGCTGCATGGTCGGTCGGTCTGACTCGCTGCCCATGACGATCCCGACCAGTGGAGCGTCGCTCACGGCACCGCCGGCGCTTCGACTTCACGAAGGGCGACGTCGCGGCGATAGCTCATCCCTTCGAACCGGATCCGCTCGACATTGCGGTAGGCGCGGTCGCGCGCCTCCCCCATCGAGTCACCGCGGGCGACCAGGGTCAGGACGCGCCCGCCCGCCGTTTCGTAGCCGTCGGGACCAGCTGCGGTCCCGCCATGGAAGGCAAAGACCTCGCGCTCGAGCGTACCCAGGCCGTCGATCGAGAAGCCGCTCTCGTAGGCTCCGGGATAGCCGCGCGAGGCGAGGACGACGCCGACCGCCGACCTGGCCGACCACGACGCGTTCACGCCGCCCAGAGCGCCACGCGCGGTCGCCTCGAGCAGCGGAACGAGATCGCCGTCCAATCGCGGGAGGACGACCTGCGCTTCCGGGTCGCCGAAGCGCGCATTGAATTCGAGCACCTGGACGCCGGACGAACCCATCATCAGGCCCGCGTAGAGACAGCCGCGATAGGGGGTGCCGTCCTCGCGGAGCGTCTGGATCACGGGCGTCAGCACGGCGCCGACCGCGCGCTCGACCTCGCCCGGGCCAAAAAAGCCGACCGGCGAATACCCGCCCATGCCGCCGGTATTGGGGCCCTTATCGCCGTCCAACGCCCGCTTGTAGTCGCAAGCCGGCGGGAGAGGGACCACGCGATCCCCATCGACCATCGCCATCAGGGAAACCTCGCGGCCGTCGAGCTTTTCCTCGAGCACGATGCGATCGGCCGCGGTACCCACCGACTTGCGCAGCATCAGCGTGTCGATGCACTCGAGCGTCTCCTCGGCATCGCGCGGCACCAGGGTGCCTTTCCCCTGGGCGAGGCCATCGGCTTTAACGACGAACGCGCGGCGCTCCCCACGCACGTAGTCCTTGGCGCGGGACGGGTCGTCGAAAACCTGGTACGCGGGGGTGGGCACGCCGGCGCGCGCCATCAGCGATTTGGCAAACGCCTTGCTACTCTCGATCCGTCCGGCCGCGGCGGTCGGGCCGAAGACCAACCGGTCAGTGGCCGTGAGCCGGTCGGCAAGTCCGGCCGCGACCGCGGCCTCGGGACCGATCACCGTCAGGCTGACATCGCGCTCGGAGACGAACCGGACGATGCCATCGACGTCCGTCGCCTCCAGGCCGGTGTTGACGGCGATCGCGGCCGTGGCCGCGTTGCCCGGGGCGCAGTAGACAGAGCTGGTCAGCGGACTCTGCAGCGCCTTCCAGGTGAGCGCGTGCTCGCGCGCCCCGCTGCCTACGACGAGGACGTTCATTCCCATTCGATGGTCGA
>JALYYE010000105.1 GCA_030946735.1 Candidatus Dormiibacterota bacterium | reverse complement strand
CGCACGAGCTGCGGACACCACTGACCGTGATCCGCGGCTACGCCTCGCTACTCGAGGAGGGATCGCTGGGCGAGATGCCGCCGGCGGCCCAGCACGCGATCCGCACGCTGATGGACAAATCGAGCGAGATGCGCGCACAGGTCGAGCGCATGCTCCTCCTGGCCCGCCTGGAAGACGGCGCGGCTGGGCAGCAAATGACCGAGCTGGACCTCCGGACCGTCGTCACCGATGCCGTGGAGCGCGTCCGACCGCAGGTGGCCCTGAAGCAGGGCACCGTCAAAGTGGACCTCGCGAGCACGCCGCTAACGATCGTCGGGGACCGCGAGCGCCTGGCCACGGCCGTCGACAACCTGCTGCAGAACGCCGTGAAGTTCAGCGCAGGGGCTCCCGAGATCGAGGTCATCGGCGACCGGCAGGATGGCCGGGTCCGCCTGATGGTTAAGGACCACGGGATTGGCATCCCCGCTGCTGCCCGCGGACAGCTGTTCGAAAAGTTCTACCGGGTCAACGACCCGGAGCTCAACAATGTCGTCGGGACGGGCATCGGCCTGTACCTCGTCCGGCAGGTCGTTGAAGGGCACGGCGGCCGGGTGGAGGTCACCAGCCAGCCTGGCGAGGGCTCGACCTTCGAGATCAAGCTCCCCGTGGCCGTGGAAGACGCCGCCGCCGCAGCCCAGCCCTCGATCCCCTAGGCCCAAGGCGCAAGACTGCCGGGTTTTTGAGGTTCCTTCTAATGTGGCGAACCAGCCGGAGCTACCCGGCGAAACCTCGGACGCGTCCCTGCACATCCCGGCCGACTGGCTGATGCCCGGGCTCGACCTCCAGGCGGTTCGCACGGCGCAACGGGCGGATACGGTCGCGACCCTCACCGGCGATCACCTCACCCTCAGGGGCGTCGAGCTGGTGGTCGAGCGCCGCTGGCTGCGGGAGGCCTGCTGGCGCCAGGCCAAGCAGGCGATCAGCCGCGGATACATCTACCGGAGCTCGGCGGTCCAGATCATCGTGCGGGGCGAGCGCCGCGAGCACGAGCGGCGGGCCGAGCGCGAAGCCAGCTAGTATTTTCTGCTTCCCGTGCATCCGGGAGGTCACGGTAGGGGCTGCTAGAGTCTGAACTAGCAGATGAAGACGGTGATCTCGGCGGATCCACCCGTCAACCAGGCGCCATCCGAACTGGATCCCACCCGCGACCTGCCCCGTGGTTTCTACGAGTTTTTGCTCCCCCTCCAGCGGGCGTTCACCCCGCGCCAGCGGGAGCTGTCGGCTCGCCGGCGCCAGGTGCTGGAGGCTGCGCACCAGGGGCGGCAACCCGACTATTCCCCGGCCTCCGAGGCAACGACCGGGAGCTGGAAAGTCTCCCTGCCGGGGTGGTGCCAGGACCAGCGCAACCAGATGACGGGCCCGGCCGACGACGCCGAGCTGGTGGTCAAGATGTTAAATTCGGGGGCGCCCGGGGTGATGCTCGACCTCGAAGACTCGGTCGCCAACGCCTGGCCCAACATCACTCAGGGTGTCCGGAATATCATTTCCGCCCTCCTGGGCGAGCTCACCTACCAGGACCGGAAGCGCGATCGCGAGGTCGCAATCAACCAGAGCAAAACCGTCATCCTGACGCGGCCGCGCGGCCTTCATCTCGAGCAGGCCGGGGTGATCAAGGGCGAGCGGATGGCAGCCGCCCTCTTCGACGTGGCGATGGTCGCCTATCAGGTCGACCCCGCCCGCCTGAAGCACCCGCTGTCGATCTACATCGCCAAGTCCGAGTCGGCCGACGAGGCGCTCTGGTGGCGCGATCTCTTTCGCGCCATCTCCGCCGCGCGCGGATGGCCCTCCGACTACATCAAGTGCATGGCGCTGGTCGAGTCACACCCGCTCGCCTACCAGATGGAGGAGTTCGCCTACAACCTGCGCGAGCACATGATGGGCCTCAACCTGGGGCGTTGGGATTACATGGCCAGCCTGATCGATTTCACGCTGCACGACCCCGCGTGGGTGCTCCCCGACCGCAACACCATTCCTCACGATGTCGCGTTCTTCCAGGCCGTCCGCGAGGTGATGCCCGAGGTCTGCCACAAGCGGGGCATGCTGGCGATCGGGGGCATGACGGCCCTCTACCCCAGTCGTGAAGACCCCGAGCTCAACGCGCGCGCGCTCAAAAGCCTCGAGCAGGACAAGAAGAACGAGGCGAACAGCTTGATGGACGGCGCCTGGACCGGCCATCCCGATCAAAACGAGATCGCCGTTAACCAGTTCCCTTACCCGAACCAGATCCAGGCGCGGCGCAAAGACGCCAACATTCACAAGGACTTGCGGCCGAGCCCGAGTGGCGTGGGCAAGCGCACGCTGGAAGGGACCAGAGCAGCTGTACGGACGGTCATCCGCTACCGCAACGGCGTCCTGAACGGCAAGGGCGCCAGCCTCCTGGACGGCTACATGGAGGACCTGGCAACCGACCGCATCTATCGCTACATGATCGCCCAGCGCATCCTGCACAAGCTCTCCGTTTCCGATGATGGCGGTCGCGAGGTCACGCACTCCCCCGAGGTGGTGTCGCGGCTCTTCGACGAAGAGCTCGAGCGCCTGGTCACGCATTGGCCGAAAGCAGAAGCCGGCTCGCCGGATACGATGGCCCAGGCGCGTGACCTCAGCGAAGGCATGGTGCTCGGAATCCTGCAGGCGCAAGGGGTTCGGAGGCAGTAACCGCCGGCGCCGGATCAGGGCTCGTTCCTGGACCGGCGTGACGGAATTCCGGGGCCCAGCGTTACATAGACGCATGCAGGCGCCGGCACAGCCGCCCGCCGATCTCCTTCCCGTCCAGCGGGAGGCCACAATGGCCTATCGCGCGGTGCGACTCTGGGCTGTGCCCCTGCTCCATGCGCTTTTTCGGATCAGGGTCGAGGGCCGCCAACGGATTCCGACCGACCATCCCTACGTCCTGATCGCTAACCACCTCAACTGGTTAGACTCCTTCGCCATCCTCGCCACCTTCCCCGCCGAGCCCCGCGTCCACTTCCTCGGCGACACTACCGTGCTCGTGACGCGCAGAGTGCAATGGGCGCTGGTCAAAAGCGTCGGCGGGTACATCCCAGTCAATCGCCAGGCTCGTCCGGACACGGTGCTCTTCCATCACGCGAACCAATGCCTGCAGCGCGGCGGGGTGATCGCCATGTATCCGGAAGGCCACTACGGCGCCACCGAGGGCGAGGTTATGCCCTTCAAAAAGGGGTTTGCACACTTCGCGGTCGACAACCATGTGCCGGTGCTGCCGGTAGCGCTCTCCGGCACACAGGATCTCTGGTTGGGCAAGCCGATTCGAGTGATCATCGGCCAGCCGATCGAGAGCACCGGCCAGACCGTCGAATCCATGGTTGGCCTCGCTGAAGCCCGGATGCGCGAGCTGGTGCCGCCCTATCACGACCCTGGTGGCTCCAAGCTCCTGCGGCACCGCCTGACGCACCTTTTCTAATCCTCGCCCGTTATTCGGGGATGAAGAACTGGGCCCAACAGCTGGTCGGAGCCATCCTCGTGCTGGCATTCGCACTGGCGGTCGGCGGGTTCGTCCTGGTCCTCCGCGCCCAGCAGGGAAGCCTTGCGGCGACGATGGCCGCCGCCTTCATCCGCGCCGTGAGTCCGCCGGACCGCGCCACCAACGTCCCGGTCGGCGGCGAGATCCGCGCCGACTATGTCAGCCGGCCTGCCCATGATCCGGTGATCAAGCTCGATCCCCCGGCAGGCGTGACGCTGGACAACCCGCACTGGGACGGCACGATCTTCATCGTCGACTACCGCGGCCTACGCGACAACAGCCTTTACCGGGTGGCGCTTGACCAGGAGGATTCCACGCAGGCGGATGGGAGCCAGAACGACGTAAAGCAAACGGGGCAGCACAACCGGAACGATTCGGCGCAGAGGGGCGTGCCCAAGCAGATCAACGTGCGCTGGTCATTTCGGACTGGCGCTGCCCAACGCGTAACGCCAACTCCAAGCCCGACGTCTGCGATCCCGTCGATCAGCGCCTCACCTTCAATTACGCCCTCGCCTTCGTCTACGTCCGGAGCCTCAGACTCGCTCATCTGGTTCCACGGGCCTTACACCACGCTCTACGGCGTCGATTGGAGCGGAAAGGAGCGGAAGAGTCTGAATTCGGACAGCGTGATTCAATCGCCGGACGGTACCCGGCTGTGGCGCCGCAGCACGGTCAGCGACGCGGACGGTAACCCGATTGGCTCGGTCCCGGTCGACCAGGCCATGATGTGGGCCGATGACAGCCGGCAGTTCTGCGGCGTGACCTCGACGGCGACGGGCTCCTACGAGCTCGAAATGCTCAGAATCAATGGACCGCGCGACAGGGTCGGAGTCATCAGCGTCACTCCAGGAACCGCTCAAGCCCCGGCGCTGGCGGCCTGCAGCGTCCTGGCCCGCCGGGCCGTCGTCGTGGGCCAATCGTCCGGGTACACCTGGAGCGTGGTCATGATGTCCCTCAGCGATGGCTCGGTGATCTATCAACGAAACTATCCCAATCCGGTGACGAGGGTCGTGGCCAGCCACGACGGTCAGTACATCGCCGAGCAGCTTCCCGGCAATGCCAACGCGCAACCGGTGACCCTCATTCGGCAGCTGCCGAGTGGTATGGTGGTCGCCCAACTTTCCGGCCTCGTCGTCCAGGGGTTCTCCTGGGATGGCTCACTGGTTGCGGGGGCCACGGCGGGCAACGCGAGCGTTGAAGAGGCGCGGGTCGTCCGATGGCGGAACCAGCAGGTGGTCTGGCATCAGTGCACCTGCCCCACGCCGTACAGCCTGAACGTTCTTGCGCAGCCCGCCGGCTCGAAGCTGGCCGTCATCGCCAGCTGGAACCATGGTTTGAACTGGTCCTTCAACATCGTCGACACAAACGGGACGTCGCAGCCGGTCCCGACTGGTTGGACGCCGCTGACGCCGGCGTTCTAAGGCCGGCCGGAGCGCAGGATGCTGAAGGCGACATAGACGCCGAGCACGCTCGCCAGGACGAAGCCCACGAGCAGGATCGCGCCTGTCTGGGGATCGCTGCGCACGTGAAAGGCGGAGAGGAGGACCGCGAGCGCGACCACGAACGCCGCGGCGACAATGCCCAGCACCAGCCGGTTGGCAATTCGCTCGACGCGCCGCAGCACCGGCTCGAACCCGGTCGGGCGGATCGCCAGCTCGACATCGCCGCGGTGCACCGCGCTCAGCAGCCGGCGTAATTGCTGTGGCAGCTCGATGCCAAGCCGCGCGAGGTCGATCCCGGCCTGGCCGACGGCTTTCCCCCAGCCAAGCGGCGAGAAATGTCGCACGATCATGCCGCGCGCGTATGGCCCCAGCACTGAGTTGAACTCGAAGCTCGGATCGAGACGCGTCACCAGGCTCTCGTGCATCAGCGCGGTCTTGACCAACAGCGCGTAGCCCGCCGGGAGGTGGAGCCGATGCCGGCGGATTACCCCGAGGACGTCGTTGACGACGGGTCCGATGGCGATCTCGCCCACCGGCCGACCATAGTAGCGGGCTCGAAGATGCTCGACGTCGCGTTTCAGTGCCGCTCGGTCGATGTGACGACCGGCGACCCCCAGTTCATAGAGAGCGTCGACCTGGCGATCCGGGTCCTCGTTTGTGTAGGCCAGCAGCGCCCACACCAGCTGCTCCTGAATTCGCGGTCCCATGGCGCCGACCATGCCGAAGTCGACCACGCCGATCCGCCCGCTGGATTGGATGAAGAAGTTGCCAGGATGCGGATCCGCATGAAAGAAGCGGTCCCTGAACACCATCTTCAGCACCATCTGGGCACCATTCATCGCCACCTTCTTCCGATCGATGCCGGCAGCATCCAGGGCGGCAAGGTCGTCCACCTTGATGCCGTCGATGCGCTCAAGAGTCAGCACGCGGGTCGTCGTCTGATCCCAGAACACAGACGGGAAATGGACAGAGTCGTCGCCCGCGAAGTTCTCCGCAAAACGCTCCGCATTACGGCCCTCCTGGATGTAATCGGTCTCGGCTCGCAGCGTCTGCGCGAACTCGTGGACCAGGCCGACGACGTCGTATTCCTCGGCCACAGGCCAGCGCCGGCTGGCCGTCGCCGCCAGGTTACGGAGGATCTGCAGGTCCTGGTCGATCTGTTCGACGACACCGGGGCGCTGCACCTTGACGGCCACGCGGGTGCCGTCGGCCAGGGTGGCGGCGTGGACCTGACCGATGGATGCGCAGGCCAGCGCAACCTCGGAGAAGCTGGAGAAGACGGCATCAACCGGTCGGCCAAACTCCGATGCGATGACAGCCGTCACGACCTCCGTCTTCAGCGGAGGCGCCGCGTCCTGCAGCTTGGCCAGCTCCACCTGGTACGCCGGTGGCAGGAGGTCGGCCCGGGTCGAGAGGATCTGACCGAGCTTGATGAAGGTGGGGCCAAGCTCTTCGAGGGCGCGCCGGACGTATTCGGGCCGCGAAAGCGGCTGCTGGTAGTTACGGTTGAAGATGCGCTGGAACCGAACGAAACGCTCGAGGCCCGTGATGCTGACGAAGAAGCCGAGACCGTGGCGCGCGAGCACCTGGCTGACCTGACGGTAACGGCGGGCTTGCGATTGAGGAGCTATGCTTGCCAGCCTATCAGCGGCGCTACGCTATGCACCGATGGAGGTCGAGCTGCTGAGTGCCTCAGTCCTGGATCGGGTGCCGGGCTGGAGCGGCCTGCCACGCACGGCCGAGCCGCTGACGGGCGGCATCACGAACCGCAATTACCGCGTGGTCGTCGACGGCGAGGTCTTCGTCGTGCGGATCCCGGCGCAGAGCGGCAGCCTGCTGGGCATCGACCGGCGGGTCGAGCGCGAGGCCAGCCGTCTCGCGGCCGCCGCCGGCGTCGGCCCCGACGTGGTCGCCTTTATCGAGCCGGAGGGCGTGCTGGTCACGCGTTTCATCGAAGGACGGCCCCTCAGCGACCACACTACCCACGACCCGGTGATGTTGGAGAGAATCGCGCAGTCACTGCGGCGGATCCATCAGGCGGGGTCCATCGGCAGCGAGTTCTCCCCCTTTCGCGTCGTCGAAGCCTACGCGCTGAACGCCATCCGTCACGGCGGGCGCCTGCCAGCGGCGCATGAGCGCTCCCACGCGATTGCCATGGCCATCGAAGGCGCGCTTTCCCCGCAGCCACCCGTGCTCTGCCACAACGACTTGCTGACCGCCAACTTCATCGACGACGGGGTCTCCATCCGGATCGTGGATTGGGAATACGCCGGAATGGGCGACCGCTTCTTCGACTTCGGCAATTTCGCCGTCAACCATCAACTGACCGAGGACGACGAGACCTCGCTGCTAATGGCGTACTTCGGTCGGGTCGCCGCCGGTCAGCATGCCCGGCTCAGGCTGATGCGCCTGATGTCCGACTACCGCGAGGCCATGTGGGGTGTCCTGCAGCAGGCGATCTCCGAGCTCGACTTCGACTTTTCGGGGTATGCGGCCAAACACTTCGATCGCCTGCTCGCGGGCGCCGCGGATCCACACTTTCGCGATTGGCTCGAGGAGGCCGCCGCGTGACGGTGCCCGACCGCGCACGGGTTGTCATCATCGGCGGCGGCGTCGGCGGCACCAGCATTGCCTATCACCTGGTCCAGCGCGGCTGGCGTGATGTCGTCCTGCTCGAACGTGCCCAGCTGACCAGCGGCTCGACCTTCCACTCGGCCGGGCTGGTGGGTCAACTCCGCTCTACCATGCCACTGACGCGCCTGATGATGGACAGCGTGGCACTCTATGCCCGCCTCAATGATGAGACCGGTGTCGACGTCGGCTGGCACCCGGTCGGCAGCTTGCGGCTTGCCTCATCGCGCGAGCGGATGGAGGAGTTGGAGCGCCAGGCCGGCTGGGCGACCAGCTTCGGCCTACCCCTCGAGCTCGTGAGCGCCGGCGAGGCGCGGCGGCGGTTTCCGCCCATGGCGCAGGACGACGTGATGGGTGCGGCATTTCTGCCGACCGACGGCTACCTCGATCCCAGCGGGCTGACGCTGGCGTTGGCGGAAGGGGCGCGGCGTGGCGGTGCGAAGATCTGCGAGGGCGTGCGCGTGACCGGGATTAAGGTCGATCGCGGCGCCGTACGCGGCGTCGACACGGAACAGGGCTCGATCGAAACCGAGATCGTCGTTAATGCCGGTGGGATTTACGCACCGGAAATCGCCGCGATGGCGGGGCTGACGCTCCCCATCATTCCGATGGCGCACCAGTACCTCCTGGCGCGGATCAAGGACAAGATCCCCGAAGATCTGCCGACCATGCGCGACCCCGACCTGCTCGTCTACTTCCGCCGCGATGCGAGCGGCCTGGTGATGGGTGGCTACGAACGGGATCCCGCGCCGTGGGGACTCGACGGCATCCCTCGCGATTTCAACAACCGCCTGCTGCCGGAGGACTGGTCGCGCTTCGAGCCGCTTTCCCAGAACGCCATCAAGCGGGTCCCGGCACTCGAGCACGGCGACGTCATCAAGCTGATCAATGGACCAGAGGCTTTTACGCCGGACAACGAATTCGTCCTCGGTGAGTCGAGCGTTCGCGGGCTCTATGTCGCGGCGGGCTTTTGCGCCCACGGCATCGCCGGTGCCGGTGGGATGGGCCAGGCGATGGCCGAATGGATCGTCGATGGCGAGCCCAGCCTCGACCTCTGGAAGATGGACCTGCGGCGGTTCGGTGACGCCTATCGAAATCGGGGCTATGCCCTCGCTCGTACCGTTGAGGTCTACTCGACTTATTACGATATTCACTATCCGAACGAGGAACGCCAGGCCGGACGGCCGCTTCGCCTCTCGCCCACCTATCCGCGCTTGACCGAGCTGGGCGCTTGCTTTGGCGAGAAGTCCGGCTGGGAGCGCCCCAACTGGTTTGACCCGAATGCCGCGTCGATGGACGGGCTTAAGCGGCCGGCTGGCTGGGCCGGTCATCATTGGTCAGCGGCCATCCCGGCCGAACATCGCGCAACCCGCGAGCGCGCGGGCCTCTTCGATGAGACGTCCTTCGCCAAAGTCGAGGTGAGCGGTCGCGGAGCGCTGGCTTTCCTGCAGCGACTCTGCGACAACGAGATGGACCGGCCCCTTGGGAGCCTGACCTACACCCAGATGCTCAACCGGCGCGGTGGGATCGAGTGCGATTTCACGGTCACCCGGCTCGAAGAGCACCGGTTCTTCATTGTCACCGGGACCGCGTTCGGCAACCACGACCTTGGGTGGATGCGCAAGCACGATCCGCTGGACGGCTCCGTCACGCTCGAGGACGTGGGCGCCGCCCGCGCCTGCCTCGGGCTGTGGGGACCACGGGCGCGGGACATCCTGCAGCCCCTCACCGATGCCGAGCTTTCGAATCACACCTTTCCCTACCTCACGGCTCAGCGGATCACCCTCGGTGCGATTCCCTGCCTGGCGTTACGCGTGACCTATGTCGGAGAGCTCGGCTGGGAGCTCTACTGCCCGATCGATCGAGGGCTCGAGCTCTGGGACGCGCTCTGGCAGGCGGGGACGCCCTTCGGCATTGTCGCCGGCGGTTACCGTGCCATCGACTCGATGCGGTTGGAGAAGGGCTACCGGGTTTGGAGCACCGACATCACCCCGGAGGACAACCCCTACGAAGCCGGCCTTGGATTCGCGGTGCGCCTGGGCAAGGCGGTCGACTTCATCGGGAAGGATACCCTGATCAAGGTGAAGGCCGAAGGGGTCAGCCGGCGCTTGCGTCCATTGCTGCTCGAGGACGGGAGCGCCATCGCGCTCGGCGGCGAACCCGTGCGCATCGAGGGTCGGGTCGCCGGACGCGTGACGAGCGGCGGCTACGGTTACACCGTCGAGCGGAGCATTGCCTACGCCTACCTGCCGTCGAAGCAGGCGGCGCCCGACACGAATGCTGAGGTCCAGGTTTTCGGGCGCTGGGTGCCGGCGGTGGTGGCCCGTGAGCCGCTCTATGACCCCGCTGGCGAGAGGATCCGGTCCTGAGCGAGCGCGAGGAGCTCACCGCATTTGCCTTTGAGCTCGCCGACGCGGCGGACCGAATCTCGATGCGATATTTTCGTCGTCGCCCGCGCGTCGACCGGAAACCGGACCGCACGTACGTCACCCAGGCCGATACGGCCGTCGAACTCGAGCTGAGGGAGCGCATCGAACGCAAGTACCCTGCGCACGGCGTGCTCGCCGAGGAATACGGCGACCGCAGCTCGAACCAGGAGACGCGGTGGATCATCGACCCGATCGACGCCACCCACAGCTACCTGCGAGGGGTTCCGGCGTTCGCAACGTTGATCGCGCTCGAACGAGCGGGTGCGCTGGACGTGGGCGTGATATCGGCGCCGGCGATGCACGAGCGCTGGCACGCGGTGCGCGGCGGGGGCGCCTGGTCGGGCAAGCGACGCTTGCACGTGTCGCAGGTCTCCCGACTCGAGGATGCCCAGGTGTTTTACGCCTCGCGCACCGCGTTCGCCGCTGTCGGCAAGGAGCGCGGTTTCGATGCTGTCATCACGGCCGCCTGGCGCGACCGGGGGTTCGGCGACTTCTGGGGTTACGCGCTGGTGACCGAGGGCGCCGGCGAAGCCATGTTCGAACCGGAGCTCTACTCCTGGGACCTGGCGGCGCCCCTCATCCTCGTGGAGGAGGCGGGCGGACGACTGACCGACTTCAAGGGGAATCGAACCTACGCCGGCGGAAACGCGGTGGCCAGCAACGGGCTCCTCCACGACGTCATCCTCGAAAAGCTGAACGGGGCGTAACGCCAACACGTAGGTCAATCCATGCGAAGGCTATTTCTGGCGCTTTCCGTGGTCGTCCCGGGATTACTCCTCGTACCGCTGGCGGCCAGTGCGGCCAACTCGCCGGCTCAGATCGTGAACTGCGCGGCGACGACCCCGTGGTGCTTCAGCCCGAACCCCATCCGCATCACCGCCGGTTCAACGGTGAGCTGGACCAATGCCACGGGGCCGACGCATACCGCAACCTCTGATACTGGCGCCTGGAACACCGGCAACATCTCGTCGGGCGCGACCAGCAGCGCCATCGCATTCCCAACGGCCGGGACCTTTCCGTACCACTGCGCCATCCACTCGAGCATGACGGGCTCGGTGATCGTGTCGGCCGCGACGCCGGCTCCAACCAGCCCACCCATTCGCGGGCTCGCGCCGGGCGGCGGAGGCCCGCAACTACCGATCGCGGCTGCGCTGCTCCTTCTCGGCTTTGGCCTGCTAACGGCGCGCCGCGTTCGCCGCCACCGGCCGCATGGCGT
Organism: Candidatus Dormiibacterota bacterium; assembly: GCA_030946735.1. GTDB lineage: Bacteria > Chloroflexota > Dormibacteria > CF-121 > CF-121 > CF-13. The sequence continues at coordinate 1,979 of JALYYE010000105.1, read as the reverse complement.
CGGCGAAGGCATCGATAAACTGCCGCACCAGTAGACCGTCGGGATCGTGGTCCGGGTTGATCTCCGTCACCACGAGCGCGGCCAGCTTTGACGATCCGACAAACACGCTCAGGCAGCGCATCGCGTCGTCGAACGAGAGCGCGTCATAGTGTGGCCAATCCGCGAGAGGGATCTCGGCGGAATCCATCACGTCCACATCGAAATGGACCGCGATCGCCCGCGCGCTTTCCTCGAGGCGCGCCCGGGCTCCTGCCGCGGCCTCGGCCGGTCGGTCGCCCAGGGATGTCACCGGATACTGCAGCATCGCTGACGCCTTGAGCCGGCGCGATTCCTCAGCCTCGACCTCGTACGGGTGAAAGCCAAAGAGGGCGATCCGGTCTTCCGGCAGGAGGGGGAAACGATCACCGACGTGGGCCAACTCCGGATCCCCATTGCCGGTCAGGTGCGACACGCCCATCGAGTCGAAGATGCCCGTGTGGGTCGCCTCCGGCGTCTTCAGGTCGGCGTCGCCATCGAAGTAGATCAGCCCGAGCTCCGGCTGGTGGCGTAGCAATCCGGCGACGACGCCAACGGTGATCGTACAATCGCCGCCGAGGACGATCGGGATCAGGTCACGCTCAACGGCGGCTGCGATCGCGTCGGCGACCTGGCGAGCGACCCTGATCACCTGCGGCTGGCTCTGGCGCTTGCGGTTGGCCGCGTCCGGAGTAAAGCGCGTTACCGGAAGATCGCCCAGATCCTCCACGTCCAGGCCGGCTTCTCGCAATGCGCCCAGCAACCCCGCCTTCCGCAGGGCGGAGGGCGCCTTCTCCTGCCCGGGGCCGTGGGCGCCGGCGCTGGAGGGAACGCCGATCAGTCCGAACTTCATGGTCCTTCCTCGTAAGGTACCTCGACCCGCACCAGGACGTGCGAGCCATCTCGGACCATGCGACGCAGGCCTTCCGGAGTGGTCGCGCCCCACATCCCCCACTGCTCGACGATCTGGCCCTGGACGGCAGCATCCAGCTCCCCGGGATCGATGAACCGAACTCGGCCTTCTACGGCCTGACCGTCACCAGGGACCGTCAACCGAACCCAGGGATCGGTCCGCCAGCGCGCTACGCGGACGGCGTACGCGTAATTGAATAGGTAAAGATCGCCATCGGGGGTGACGATGAACCAGGCGCGGACCGCCCTCTCGCGCCCGCCCTCACGCGAGCCCACAAGCAACTCGTCCGTGCCATCGAGGGCCTTTCGGAATGCCGGCGGGAGCACGCAGGTCAGAATAGGCCGATGACCCGTGTGGTTTTGCTCGGACTGGATGGCTTCCCCCATCGCGCCATCACGGCTGGCCTGACGCCGCGCCTGTGGGATCTCGGGCTGCGGGGTGGTCGCGCGGGTGACGGTGGGATCACCGACCTCCCCTCCTCGACCGATCCGGGGTTCTGCTCGTTGCTGACCGGATGCCGGCCGTCGACTCATGGCGTTCGGACCACCTCCTGGCGCTACGCCAGGCTGCCGGCCTGGGCCGGCGTCGAAACGCCGCGGGTGCCGACCATCTTCGACGCCTGCCGGGCGGCGGGCATCCGGTCGGCGGCGATCGTTGGCGACGACCGCGGCCTGCTCTGTACGGGATCCGCCCACGTGCGCTGGCCACCGGACGGCGTCATCCCGCCCGGGACGCCCCTGGATGCCCATGGCTATCCAACGAATGCGGCCGTTCGGCCACATCTGATGGAGGCGCTCGACCAGACGAGCCTGGGCCTGGTCTTCGGCCACCTCAACGAAGCCGACACCATGGGGCACGACCATGGCCCTGAGAGTGACGCGGCCCGCGCCTGCTACCACGACACCGACGGACTGGTTGGCGAAGTGCTCGATGCGCTCCGCGGTCGATGGGCGGAAACGGTGGTGGTGGTCGTCTCCGACCACGACATGCAATCGCGGAACACGTCGGAGCCGATCGACCCGATGAGTAACAACACGCAGGGTTGGTGGGA
>JALYYE010000076.1 GCA_030946735.1 Candidatus Dormiibacterota bacterium | reverse complement strand
GCTGACCAGCGGCAACTCGGACACCAGCGGCCTGGAGGCAGCCCGCGCCAACCACCTCATCAATACCGAACTGAGCTCGGGCAAGGCGACTGGTTTGTCCTTCCTCTTGATCTTCAGCGGCAAGAACGGCACCGCCACTGACGCTGCCTTCCGCTCCGAGGTCGAATCTGCGCTGGCCCCCATCCAGAGCGACCCGCGGGTGACCGACATTCAAACCCCGTACAATGCGCCGCCGGCCGCGGCGGCGGCGCTGATCTCCAAGGACGGTCACCAGGCACTCGTCAACGTTGGTCTAAAGACCGACGACTCCAGGCAGGCGCTCGCTGATTACAGGGCTCTTCGAAGCCGGGTGCATGGCGGCGAGTTGACCGTCATCGGAACGGGAGGGGTTCTGATCAACAATGCGTTCAGCACCACCCTGGAGAATGACCTACAGCGGGCCGAGGAAGTCTCGCTCCCCGTCACCCTGATCCTGCTGCTCCTCATTTTCGGCAGCCTGGTCGCCGCCGGCCTCCCACTGGGGGTCGGCGGCCTCACCATCGTCGCCGGGCTGGCGGGCACGTTCCAGCTGAGCCACTTCACCGATGTCTCTCAGTACGCGTTGAACATCGTGACCCTGATCGGTCTGGCTGCAGCCATTGACTACTCGCTCTTCGTCGTCAACCGTTACCGAGACGAGCTGGCCTCCGGCTCCAGCCGCGAAGACGCGCTGGCAACGACGATGGCCACTGCCGGCCGAGCCATCACCTTCTCCGGCGTGGCGGTCGCCGTCAGCCTGTCCTGCATGCTCTTCTACCAGGGCACCTTCCTGGCGTCGATGGGTGCCGCCGGGACCATGGTCGTCGCGGCCGCAGTCTTCTACGGCCTGACCTTCCTGCCCGCTCTACTCGCCGTGCTCGGCCCAAACGTCAACCGACTCTCGTTACCCATCGTCGGCCGGCGACCGGTCAGCGGTCGTGGCCTGTGGCACCGGTCGGCCAGCTGGGTGATGCGGCGACCCATCGTCGTCCTTGTGCCTGCGCTCGGCTTCCTGCTGCTGGCGGGGACTCCCTTTCTGCATCTGCGGCTGGCCAACGCCGACGTCGACGTGCTGCCACCCGGACTGGAGGCACGCCAGGGCTACGACCTCCTGATCAGGAACTTCCCCGGCCACGATCAGACCGGCTTCAATGTGGTCCTCCACTATCCGAGCGGCAGCCCGTTGACGTCGGAGCGCATCGCCGACCAGTACGACCTGAGCCGGCGTCTAGCCTCCGTCCCGGGTGTCCTGCACGTGGACAGCTTCTACACCGCCGATCCCTCCTTGGGCCGCGCCGACTATCAGAAGCTCCTGGGCGGCGACCCGGCGCAACTGTCGGGGGCCATCCGCCAGGCGATGAGCCACGCGGTGGGCAAGGACATCGTGCTGATGACGGCGGTCAGCAATCAGCCAGCGTCGAGTGATGCCGCCCGAAACATCCTCCGTGAAATCCGGGCGGAGCGGGCCGGCAACGGGGGCGAGCTGCTCGTCGACGGTGGGACCGCCTTCGACGTCGACATCATCAACTACATCATCGGCCGCACGCCGATCGCCGTCGGCTTCGTGGTGCTGTTCACGTACGTGGTGCTCTTCCTGCTGACCGGCTCCGTGGTGCTTCCGCTCAAGGCCGTACTACTGAACCTGCTGTCGATCGCGGCCTCCTTCGGCGCGCTCGTCTGGTTCTTCCAGGACGGCCACCTCAGCGGGTTCCTGGCATTTACGCCGCAATCGATCGACCCCACGACCCCCGTGATCCTCTTCGCGATCGTCTTCGGGATGTCGATGGACTACGAAGTCCTGCTCGTCAGCCGAATTCACGAGGAGTACCTTCGGAGCGGGGACAACACGCACGCAATCGCCGAAGGCTTGGAGCGCAGTGGCCGCCTGATCACCGGCGCGGCCGCCATCATGGTCGCCGTCTTTCTCTCCTTCGGGCTCGCCGAAGTGCTGATCATCAAGTCGATCGGCTTGGGCCTGGCCATCGCGGTAGCGCTCGACGCCACGCTGGTGCGGATTCTGATCGTGCCCGCGGTGATGCGCCTCATGGGTCACGCCAATTGGTGGGCGCCTGCCTTCCTGCGCGGGCTCTACCGAGGGGCCGGCCTGGGCGAATCGGGCCACGCCCGGGCCAGTGAGGTCGCCTAGGCAGCTAGCTCGCCAGCGGTTGGTTCTCGTCGCCCACCGCCGGCGTCTGGGCCCACATCTTGCCGGCATACCGTATGGCGGCTATCGGATCCATCCCCTGGGCGCAGCTCGCCGTGAAGTAGAC
>JALYYE010000035.1 GCA_030946735.1 Candidatus Dormiibacterota bacterium | reverse complement strand
CGGGTGATCGACGTCCATATCCGCAACCTGCGGCGCAAGATCGAGCAGGACCCGTCACACCCGTTCTTCATCCTGGCGGTGCCCGGCATCGGCTACCGCTTCACCAGCGCCGGCAAACTCGGATAGGCAAGGGCCCGTCGGGATGGAAAGAGCCGGGCGAGGGCGGCTCTCCCGGCTCTCAGTGGCGCTCGCTACACGGTTAGCAGATGTTGCACTGTGACCATTCGTTCGACCAGTGGTGCCCGTTCGGCTGCAGGTAAAAACGGGTATAGGTCGTGTACTGGCCGACGTGCATCCAGGTGATCCAATAATCCGTCTGCCTATCGGCGTAATGATCCAGGGCCGAAACGCTGGCGTTCCAGTAAGCGCCGAGGTAGAGCGTCGCGCCACATTGCCAGCCCTCATATGCCTGGCATTCGGATCGCGGACCCCAATTTACGGCGACAGAACACCCATTGAAACGGTCCTGACCTGGCATCCAGATGTGCCAGAGAAGATTGCCGAAGCCACCATATTCGTAGTGGTTGACACTGAAGTACGCGTATCGCCAGCCACCGCAGGCGAAGGCCCCATTCGAGCTCCGAAGCTCCTCGTGAGCGCCGATCGTGACAGTTTCAACACTGGTACACGTCGCTGAATGTGATTGCCCGTCGAAGCAAGTGTGCTTCGTGGTTGTCGTGTGCGACGACTCGGTCACCGCGACCCATCTCTCCCCACCCGAAGCGACGGCACTAATTGCTGGGCCGGTAACCGGACCGAGCGCCAAGACAACGGCGATCGCGATTGATCGAAGTCTCATTATTGTTACCCCCCGAATAGCTGGCCTATGGACTTGAGTAGATGACCGTCGTCGACCCGGCCCCGTGCGCTGGGTGGATTGCGAACCACCAGAGGAAAACCGCAACGAGAATCAGGCCGACGAGCACAAGCACGACCGTAGTCACGCCTGTTTCGATGCGATCACGTAGTTGGTTCAAGTTTGCTTAGCTCACCCCCTTTCCCGGCGCGGGCAGTGATGCTCTCGCACGCGGACTGGCAAAGCCCCTCCTTGCCGGATGCCCCTCGGCAGGCCACGTCGACTTGACCCTAGTCACACACTAGATCGCCGGCAGGCTTGTCTGCAACATCTAAAGCAAATCTGAGGGCTCTCAGCGGAAACCGGTCTCGAGAAGATGGGTCTCGCGGCGCACCTCAGGAGGCCGCACCCGCCTGACCGGCGTCAGGAGGCGGCCGCGCCTGCGGCTGGCCGCAGCTCGCGATAAACGGAAAGCAGACGGTCGAGGTTGTCCGAAAGGCTGAAGCGTTCGACCGCGCGGGCACGGGCGCGCCGGCCCAGCTCCGCGCGAAAGTCGGGGAACTCAATAAGCGTCCGCAGCGCCAGCCGGAGCTGCCCGTCGAGGTCCTTGGTATCGAGGACGATGCCGGCGCCGCGCAAAGCTTCACCATCCGAGCCGACGTCGGTAGCCACCGGCGCGACGCCGCACGCCATCGCTTCGAGCAGGGAAAGCGACAACCCTTCAACCATTGACGGCAGGACGAAGATGTCCATGGCTCGCAGCATGGAGATCCGCTCCACTTCATCGAGCACCTGGCCGGTGAAGACGACCCGCGCGTTTCCATATCGCCGGTCCAAGCGACGCTTGTCACTGCCGCTTCCGACGATGACCAGCTTGACGTCGTCGGCGGCATCGAGATCCTGGAAGGCGCGCACCAGGATGTCGACGTTCTTCTCGGGATCGACGCGACCGAGATAGCCGACCAGTGCGCTGGCCTTGACCGTTTCTTTGAAATCCGAAGCCCCTGGGGCGTACTTCTCGACATCGACGCCGTTGGGGATCACCGCGATGTTGTCGGCCGGGACGCCGTAGTGTTCGAGCAGGCTTTTCTGCTGCTCCGAAAAGATAATCACCCGGTCGAAGCTGGCGAGCGACTGGGCGTAGAGCCGGTAGAACGCGGTGCTGATGCCCTGCCAGAGCCCGAAGCGCGAGTCATAGGGCACATGGAAGGTGGCCACCGCCGGCAGGCCGAGCTCGTGGCAGAGCTCAGGGAGTCCAAAGTCGATCAGCGTCGAGAAACTGAGTGAGACGTGGACGAGATCGACCTTTTCCCGACGAAGGAGATCCGTGATGCTCCGCTTGGTCCGGGGTGACGAGATAATGTATCGGTGGCTGCCCGTCAGGGATCGCAGCGTGAGCCCGTCGTCGGTTACCGCCGCCAGCGTGCCGTGATGGACGAAGAACACCTTGACCCCGCGTGCCCGAAGACCGGCGACCGTCTCCCGCGAATATGTGAGCAGGCCGTCCCCCGCGCGGCCACTCTGGTGACCCAGCCAGGCAACGCGTAACGGCGGGTTCATCGGGTCTCGAGGTCCTCGAGGAGCTCGAGGAGGAAGGGACGATTCTGTAGTTCGGCGTGGGGGATGTGAAGGTCCGGCTCATCGACCCTGCGACCGCCGAAGCGCAGAATGTCGATGTCGATTTCTCGCGGGCCCCAACGCTCGCCCGGGGTGCGGCCAAGCTGCTGCTCGATGCGCTTCACGGTTTCCAGCAGCGGGTGCGGCTCGAGCGACGTCTCGACCTCGAGCACCTGGTTCAGGAATCGGGGCTGGTCATGGACGCCAACCGGCTCCGTCTCGGCCACGCGGGAGGCTCGCACCAGCGTCACCCCGGCCCTGGGCAACGCCGCGCGCGCCGCCGCCAAGTATCCGGCGCGATCGCCCAGGTTACTCCCCAACGCCAGCCACACCCTGGTCACGTGCCTCGAATGGCATCGGCCATCCGCGCCACCCGGACCATCGCCCTGACGTCGTGGACCCG
>JALYYE010000034.1 GCA_030946735.1 Candidatus Dormiibacterota bacterium | reverse complement strand
CTGTGGTGCTGCTCGCGTTTGGGACCCAGCGTGGTGTCGAGCTGCTCTACTCCGCGCGCAACGAGCGATTGATCCGGGGGCGCCAACCCTCAGCGCCGCAGGCGGGACGCTCGATCTTCAGATTGATCGCGCTGGTGAATGTCGGTCTCTTCACGCTGCCCGCAGTCGAGCGCTGGTGGCGCGGCCATTCACCGCCGGCCGCGATCGCGGCGGCCGGATGGATTACGTCGCTCTCCGCGCTCGCCCTCCGCCTTAGCGTCGTGCTGAGCCTCCGGGGGTCATGGACGGTGCGTGCCGTGGTCCCGAGGGATTTGCGCATCGTCGATCGCGGTCCCTACCGGTTCATCCGTCATCCAAATTACGTTGCGCTAGGCCTCGAATTCCTCGGCCTGCCGCTGATTGGTGGCGCCTACGTCAGTGCGGTCGGCCTGGGCTTGGCGAATGCTGTTTTGCTCCGCCGGCGCATTCAGGAAGAGGACGCGCTGCTCATGTCGATCCCCGGCTATCGCGAACGGATGGCGGACAAGCCGGCCTTTCTGCCGCGCCTGGTCACCGGCCGCTGAGCATCCGAAGCCACTCGCGCGGCGTGACGCGGTTGAAGCCCCAGTAGCCGAAGCCGATCCCCAGCAGCGTCGTGAGGGTTTGTGGCGCTCGTTCGTGGCTGCGGATGGCGCGCTCGACCTGTGCCGGTGTGCGGCTGAGTCGGAGGAACAACGCCGCCACGCGGCGCGGATCCTTAGTCAGTTGGCGGTGCGCCTGCCGGTAGGCACGCTCGGGATTGGGCGACCCGAGTGCGGCGGCGAAGGCTCGGGCCTGGCGAAATCCGGCGGCGATGCCCTCGCCCGCAATGGGGTCGGTGAATCCCGCCGCATCGCCGATCAGAAAGACGCGGGCTCGAGCAACGGTAGCCGCGCGATACCAGAACGGACCAACCGCCGCAACGGACCCAACCAGGTCGGCGTTGCGCAACGCGGGGCGCAGCGCATGGGCGATCTCGCGGTAGCGCGCCTCGAGCCGGCCGCCGAACTCACGCATACGGTCCTGGTAGCAGAGCAGCCCGACCATTCGCTGATTGCCCGCGACCGGGCCTTCGTAGACCTCGAGCCCGCGGTCGAAGGTGATCCGAACCCAGGGATCGACCGGCGCATCCAGCCTCCAGTGGCCGACGATGCCGTAGCGGTGCGGTGGTCGCGGTCCGACCGTCCAGCCCAGGCGATGACGAAGTGACGAACGCAGGCCATCGGCCACCGCAACGAACCGAGCACGGATGTCGCCCGCCGCGGTGACCACCGTTGGCACGCTTTCGGCGTTCGTTCTAAGATCGCGGACTTCAGTGTGCGGCAAGAACTGGATCCGCGAATCCTGGCCGAGCGCATCGACGAGGCGCGCGTCGAAGGTGAGCCGCCGGATCCCGAGCCCCGCCTGTTCGCCATTGTGCTTGGGAAAGGGGACCGCCACGGGTGGTTGCTCCGCGAGCCCGAACTGGATCCCCTCGAGTGGCGGCGCCCCGCCTGATACGACAACATCCTCTAGGCCGAGCTCGCGCAATGCCGGCCGCCCGCCCGGCATCAGGCCTTCACCGCACGGCTTATCGCGCGGAAATGCATGCTTGTCGAACACCAGTACTCGATGCCCACGTCGGGCGGCAAACAGCGCCGCGGCAGCCCCAGCTGGTCCCGCTCCGATTACGGCAACCTCGGTGTCAACCGGGCGCATCATCGAAACAACGATAGACGAGCGCTCTTCGAAGTTCACCGAGCGGGAGCGGCCTTGACTTGGGGAGGAGCCGCGATATATGTTGCTTGCACATATAGGCCGGCCAATCGGTTTCTGGAGAGAACGGATGCGTACCAGCGGGAAGCCGAGCGGTGAGGACATTACGCTCGAGGAGCAATTGGCGGGTGGCCAGCCCAAGAAATTTCTCCGCCCCTGCACGCTTTTGCTGCTCAAGGAAGCCCCGGCCCATGGCTATGAGCTGCTGGAGCGCCTGGCGGAATTCGGCTTTGCCCGTGACCCCGGCGGGTTGTACCGAACTCTGCGGGGCCTCGAGGCTGAGGGCGTGGTGCGGTCCAGCTGGGAGACCGGCGCCACTGGCCACGATCGCCGCACCTACAAGCTGACCGAGGAGGGAGAGCTCCACGACTGGGCCGCGACGCTGCAGGGCAGCCGTCGCGTCCTGGATCGATTCTTGGGCCGGTACGAAAACGCCATCCAAACCGAATCGGAGCCGCCGGCAACAGCGACAGCGACAAGGGGAGGTCGAGACATCATGGCGGGTAGCTCACAATCGCTGGGCCCGACCACGAAAGCCGGCATGGTCCGCTTCATCCACTACGGGTACATGCCCAACCGCCTCGGCTACTGCGGGCCCGACCAGAACAACCTGCTCTTCCAGTACGGCGTCGCCGGTGAAGCCGATCCCGGCCTGCCGCCCGTCTTGACGAAATTTCTCGGTCCGCTGCCGTATCTGCGGACGATCGCGTCGGCCGCCGGCATCGCCGACATCTTCGACGATCGGGTGGTCGAGGCCTACTGGATCGGGAACCCCCTGCTCGAGCAGGTAAACGCGCGAGAGCTCGACACCACCCTGCGGGCCCGCTTCGGTCGCGAGCTCTCGCCCAAGCTGATGGAGATGGTGGCCGGGAAAGTCCCTCAGGGCGCCCGAGCGCATCACAGCTTCCATGTCTTCGACGTGTGGCGCCAGGTGGGGCGTCTCGAGGGAAACGTTCTTGCCACCATGGACAGCTGCCGGATCAGCTGGGGGCGGGTTAGCTCCGTGGACGGGCCCACCGTCATGGTCGACCGGCAGCCATTGGTGATGCGGGAGGGCAAACTCGCCATGGGGGCGGCCATTCCCACGGCGGTCCAGCGCCTGGTCGAAGGCAAGGGCTTTGTGCATGAACTTGCTCCGGGTGACCTCGTCTCGCTGCACTGGAGCTGGGTCTGCGAAAAGGTTTCGCAGCGCCAGGCGCGCGCCCTGGAGCGGTACACCAGCCATCACATGACGATCGCCAACCAGACGATCTGAGGGCGCGCCCCCTCATGAACTCGGCGCGGCGACTCAGCCGGCGGGAACTCCTGAAAGATGGCGTGATTCTCGGCGCCGCCATTGCGGTCGCCGGCTGCGGCCCCTTCCAGAAGTTGGCGCAGACGGGGGCGACCCCAGGAAAGCGGCTGACGCTCTCCTGGTGGCTCGACACCGGCTATCCATCGCCCTTTACGTTCTCCAACATTGGACCTGGTGGCGTCGTCAAGGAGACGATGCTCTTCGACTCGCTGCTGTGGAAGGATGCCAGGGGCCTCATTCCCTGGCTGGCGGAGACCTGGCAGGTCGAGGACGGCGGGCGCACCATCGTCTTCCGGCTTCGCGGCAACGCCGCGTGGCACGACGGCAAACCCTTTACCGCCGACGACGCCGCCTTCAGCTTCGGCTACTTCGCGAAGCATCCCTTCAGCTGGGCTGATCTGACGCCGGTCGCCTCCGCGGTCGCCAACGACAGCCGAATGTTAACCATTACGCTGCGCGAGCCGTTCGCTCCCTTCCTCAACGACATCGCAGGCGTGCTGCCGATGATCCCCAAGCACGTGTGGTCGACCGTCTCGGACCCGCTGAAGTTCCAGGGACCGGCCGCCGTGATCGGCACCGGGCCATTCACTTTCGCCTCCTATGTCGCGGGCCAGGGTGCGTATCTCTTCAAAGCCAACGACAACTTTTTCCGCGGGCGCCCGGCGTTTCGCGAGCTGGCCTACACGGTGCTGCCCGATGCGCAGCAACCGCTGGCGCTTGAAGGCGGCCAGGTCGACAGTGCCTTCTGCACGGTGTACGACGTCCAGGCTCGCTTCAACAGCGGCCCCTATCGGGTTCTGAAGACACCGCCCCACAGCATGGTCAGGCTGGTCTTCAACGTCAACCGCCCGCCGTTCGACAAGGTGGCGTTTCGTCGCACCATCGCGTACGGGCTCGACCGAGCCCGGATTGCGCAGCGCGTTCTCCATGGCGACGTCATCGTCGGCAATCCCGGCGTGATCCCCCCGGAGACGCCGTGGTATCGCTCGGACGTGCGCCAGTACCCATACGAGGTCTCGCGGGCCAAAGCTTCCCTTGCCGGCGGCGGCTACGACCGCTCGACGGTGGTGCAACTCCTTACCGAGCCGGACACGCCGGACGCCGAGCTCGTCAAGTCGATGCTCGGTGAGGTGGGAATTCAGGTGCAAGTCGTTGCCGTGGATCCAAAGACCCGAGGCGCCCGCATGAAAGCCCTCGACTACCAGATGGCCCTGGTGAAGCACATCGGGGTCGGGGGTGACCCGGACTTCTTGCGGCGCTGGTACGTGGCGCAGCCCTTCTCCGCGTTCGAGTATGGAAACGTCATGCACCGGCGGGACTTCGATGCGCTGGCCCAGCAGCAGGCCCACGAGCTGAACGCCGGCCGGCGCAAGGCGCTGGTCGACCAGATGCAAGGGATCCTCGCGGACGAGCTGCCCACCCTGCCCCTGTATCACCGGCGCATCTACCTGATCTACCGTCAGGCCTCCTGGGACCGCTGGTTCAACACCTGGGGAGGAATGATGGCCGGTATCCCGCTGATGGAGAACAAGCTGGCGCTGGTGCTCTAGCGTGCGGATCCTCGTCCGCTACCTCGTCCTGCTGCTGGCGCTGTTCGCGATCAGCTTCGCCCTGCCGCGCGCCTTACCCGGCGACCCGCTCGCCAATCTGGCGGGAGGCGGCGGCCAGGATGCCCTCCTCAGCGTCACGCCGGAAGCACGGCACCAGCTGATGGCCTACTACGGCCTGGACCAGCCCCTGGTGTCGCAGGCCGGTCGATTCGCCGGGGAGATGCTGCATGGCGACCTCGGTTTTTCCATCAGCTTTACCCGCCCGGTGACGCAGCTGATCCTGGACCGGCTGCCGTGGACCCTGCTCCTGCTGGCGCTCGGTTTGCTGCTCGCTGGCGTTCTCGGCTGCGCCGCCGGATTGCTGGCGGGTTATGAGCACGACCGCCACCACGGATTGAGCGCGGCTCTGCTGCTGGTCGGCTCGCTGCCGGACTTCGTGGTCGGCATCGCGCTCATCCTTCTGCTCGCGGTGATGCTGCCGATTCTGCCCTCGAGCGGCGCGGCGAGCCCGTTCAACGACTGCGCCGGTTCGGCGCTCTTCGGCTGCGCGGTCGATATCGCGCGCCACGCCGCCCTGCCGGTGCTGGCTCTGGCTCTCGTGCAGCTGCCGGCCTTCTTCCTGCTGATGCGGGCCGCGACGCTGGGGGAGCTTGGGCAGTCGTACATCGTCGCGGCTCGCGCTCGCGGCCTGACCGAGCGGTCCGTTGCCAGCCGCCACGTCGGGCGCAATGCCATCCTGCCGGTGATCACGCTCCTCGGGCTGCGCCTCGGCACCATGCTCGGTGGGGTGGTCGTGATCGAGACGCTCTTCGCGTATCCGGGCCTGGGTCAGCTCACCTACCAGGCGGCGCTGGCCCGCGACTTTCCGGTGCTGCAGGCGCTGTTCCTGCTCGGGGGCATCGCCATCCTGGCTGTCAACGCACTCGCCGACGCCTGGCGTCGACGGATCGATCCGCGCTTGCGAGCGGAGCCGGCCCGATGAAGGGCCTCGTCCAGGCGCCGGCGGCGCTACGGATCCCCCTGTTGTGGCGCAGGCTGGCGGGCATTTCGCTCTCGAACCCGCGACTGCAGCCCAGGCTGGCAGCCGGGCTTGCCCTCGTTGGAACCTTCGGACTGGTGGCATTGCTGGCGCCATGGATCGCGCCCTACCATCCGCTGAGTTATTCAGCGCAGCCGCTCGCCGTGCCCAGCCCGGCGCATTGGCTGGGAGCCAACGACGTGGGACAGGACACGCTGAGCCAGTGGCTCTATGGCGCGCGCGTGTCGCTGCTGGTCGGTCTTGCCGCGGCGACCCTGTCGACCGGCATTGCCTGGGCGCTCGGGCTTGTGAGCGGGCTCAGCCGTCCCGCGGACAGCCTCGTGAGCGGGGTCGCCGACCTGATGCTGGCGATGCCACAGCTCCCACTGGTCATCCTGGTCGCCGCCTATCTCGGCGCCAGCCTACCGGTCGTGATCATCACGCTGGGCGTGGTCACCTGGGGGCCGTTTGCGCGCATCATCCGGGGCCAGGTGCAGTCGGAGCTGCGCAAGCCGTACATTGAGGCCGCCCGCGGGGTCGGTACCACCCCGGTCCGGACGTTGATCCGGCACGTGGCGCCGGCTACGGTGCCGACAGCGCTGGCGAAATTTGTGATGACGATGCAATACGCGGTGGTGGCTCAGGCCAGCCTCGCCTTCCTTGGCCTCGGTGAGCCGACCACGATCAGCTGGGGCGACATGGTACATCGCGCCGCGATCAGCCCCCTCATCTTCCTCGACAATTCCTGGCTGTGGCGCCTGGCGCCCCCCGCTCTCGCCATTGGCCTGATGGTGGTGGGCTTCGC
>JALYYE010000362.1 GCA_030946735.1 Candidatus Dormiibacterota bacterium | reverse complement strand
ACCGCGCGCCGTGCGCGCAGGGCATTGAGGTGATCCTGGGTGGGCTGCTGGGTCAGCATCACATCGTTCATCGCCGGGACGATCACCAGTGGCGCGCGACTTGCCAGCACCGTTCCCGAGACGATCTCGTCGGCGAATCCCAGCGCCAGCTTCGCCATGGTATTGGCGGTCGCCGGCACGATGGCGATCAGGTCGGCCCACTCCGCCAGCTTGATGTGGCTCTCACCCCCAGCTTGCGGCGTGAGCCAGTCCGCGGCGACCGGTTTGTCGGAGAGAGCCTCGAGCGTCAACGCCGTGACGAACTTAGTCGCCTCCGGGGTCATCAGGACTCGGACCTCGGCCCCGGCCTCGGTGAGCAGCCGGATGCACTCAATCGCCTTGTAGGCTGCGATCCCGCCACAGACACCGATCGCGATCCGGCGCCCCTTGAGCCGGCCGGAGCTCATACCAGCGCCCGGCGCCGTTCGTGCTCGGCCGCGATCATCGCCAGGATCTCACGGGCGGTGTCGTCGACATCGCGGTTGCAGACCACGTGCTCGTAATCCTTGGCCAGGCCAAGCTCGATCAACGCCTCCTTCTGGCGGATCTCGAGGGCCTCTGGTGACTCCGTGTTCCGCCCGGTCAGCCGGTTGAGCAGCTCCTCGGTCGACGGCGGTGTGATGAAGATGAAGAGCCCCTCCGGCATCCGCCTGCGGACGAAGGTCGCCCCCTGGACGTCGATCTTGAGAATAATGTCGTCACCCCGATTGAGCGCGTCATCCACGCGCCGGCGGGAGGTGCCGTAATAGTGGTCATAGACCTTGGCCCATTCGAGAAATTCCTTCTGCTCGATCAAGCGCAAGAACTGCGGCTCGCTGACGAAGGTGTAGCTGTGCCCGTCGACTTCGCCGGGCCGGGGCGGCCGCGTCGTGTACGACACCGAATATTTGAGCTCGGGCGCCAGCTCGAAGATGCGCCGCAGGACGGTATCCTTCCCCACTCCGCTTGGTCCGGAGATCACGATCAAAAGCCCGATCCTGGGCTGGGTCATCTGATCACCGCATTTTAGGCTGAGACTGATGTTCGCCTAGCGAATTCCACGCCAATTCGAAGTCGTCCGGCGGCGGCGTCTGCCAGGTCATCGACTTCCCGGTTCGCGGGTGGCGGAATATGAGAACCTCCGCATGCAGCGCCGGTCGAGCGATCAGGGGCGACCGACGACCGTACACGGGGTCGCCGAGGACCGGGTGATGGATATAGGCAAGGTGCACGCGGATCTGGTGCGTGCGGCCCGTTCCGAGCTTCACGTCGAGGAGCGAGTGGCCCCGGGCAACGCCGAGCCGCCGGAATTCGGTGACGGCGTCCCGGCCGCCAGGAATCACTGCCATCCGCTGGCGGTTCTTGGGGTCGCGCCCGATGGGGGCCTCGATGCGAGCCGCCGGATCCGCCACCTCGCCGACCACGATCGCCCGGTATTTGCGCGTCATGATCCGCCGCTGCAGCTGGCGAGCCAGTTCACGATGCGTGTCGTCATTCCGTGCCACCACCATCAGGCCGGAGGTATCACGGTCGAGCCGGTGGACGATGCCCGGCCGCTCGGTGCCGCCGATCGTCGACCAGCCGGGGCCGCGGCCGAGCAAGCCGTGGACCAGGGTGCCGGTTGCGTGGCCGGGGCCCGGGTGCACGACGAGACCGGCGGGTTTATCGATCACGACCAGGTCACCGTCCTCGTAGAGCACGCGTAGCTCCATCGCCTCGGGTTGGAGCCGCGTTGGAACGGTGGCGGGGACTTCCCAGCTGAGGCGATCGCCCGAGCGCAGACGGCTGCCCGCGCGCGCCGGCTCATCGTTGAGGCGGACGTGCCCCTCCGCGATCAATCGCTGCACCTGGCTGCGGCTCTGCCCGGCGAGCAGGCCGACCAGGTACTGGTCGAGTCGAGGGGCATCGGTCGGGACGGTGTGCTCTTGCGCCTGCGTCAAGCGGGGCGCGGGCGGCCGCTCCGCCAGAGCGTGCCGATCAGGAGGACGGCGACGCCGACCGTGATCGCCGAGTCGGCGACGTTGAAGATCGGCCAATGCGGCACCTGAATGAAGTCGATGACGGAGCCCTTGACGCCCCGATCGTAGGCATTGGAGATGGCGCCGCCAAACACGAGCGCCAGGCCCACTCGAGCCGACCAGTCCCGGGATGGAAGTCGCCAGTAATAGATAAGGATGCCGACCATGACCACGACGGAGATCAGCACGAAGCCCAGGGTGAAGTTCTGGAACAGGCCAAAGGCGGCTCCGGCGTTGCGGGTCACGGTAAGAAAGAGCACATGGTCGACCACCTCGCGCGGCCCATACGGAACCCCAAAACGTTGTTCGACGAAGATCTTCGTCAACCGGTCGACGATGACGACCACGGCGGCGATCACCGCCAGCAGGAAGTACCCGCGGGCCCGGCTCAGTTCGACGCCACCCTGACCACGCTGACCTGCAACTCTTTGCCATCGAGCGTCAGGGCATCCGAACAGGCGCCCTCCGGCGGAGACCCGCGCTCAACCTGGACGGCCAGGGTCTCGGCGGCGATATAGTCGCGGCCGCGCTCGAGTGCTTGCGCCAGCACCCCATCGCCCTGGTAGTAGAGGCGGATGCGATCTTCGACGGCAAATCCACAACGTTTGCGGAGCTCCTGAATCATTCGGACGATGTCGCGACCGAGACCCTCGAGCCTCAGCTCCTCCGTGATCTCGGTATCGAGCGTGAGCTCCCCGCCGGCGCCCTGGTACCGAGCGGCCTTGATGTTCAGCTCTTCGAGCAGGATCGCCTCCAGCCCCGGATCGAGCGGTCGCTCGGCGATCGTTACCTGGCGCAGCGGCTGGCGCACCTTGATGCCGGCGGTGTTGCGAGCGGCGAGCCCGGTTGCCACCAGCCGCCGCACGACGGACATCTGGCGGCGCAGCTCGTCATCACGCCACTCGGCGGCGGCCACCGGCCAGTCGCTGAGGTGGACGCTCTCGGGATTTCCCGGCCGGCCGGCGGCGAGGTTCTGGTACATGGTTTCCGAGACAAAGGGCATGAAGGGCGCCAGTAGCTGGGTCAAGTTGACCAACACCTGGTAGAGCGTCTGGTAAGCGCTGCGCTTATCGGCGTCCGATTCCGACTTCCAGAAGCGGCGGCGCGAGCGCCGCACGTACCAGGTGGAGAGATCGAGCACGAAGCCTTCCAGCCGGCGCGCCGCCGTCGGCGGATCATACGCTTCCATCGCCTTCTCGACATCGGCGATGGTGACCGCCAGCTCCGCGAGCAACCAACGGTCGAGCTGCGCTCGCTCACCGACCGGCACTGGCGGGCCTGCCGGGTCGAAGCCGTCGAGCCGCGCGTAGTTGGCGAAGAAGCCGTAGGTGTTCCAGAGGATGAGCAGGAAGCGGCGGACGACGTCCTGAACCGCAGCCAGGTCGAAGCGATAGTCATTGCCGATGGCGACCGCGGAGAAGAAATACCAGCGGGTCGCGTCCGCGCCGAACTTGGACATGACCTCCATGGGGTCGACCGAGTTCTTCAGCGATTTGCTCATCTTTCGGCCCTGCTTGTCGAGCACGGTGCCGTTGACGATCACGTTCTTGAACGCCGGTTGACGGAAGAGCATGGTGCCGATGGCCAGCAGGCTGAAGAACCAACCGCGGGTCTGGTCGACGCCCTCGGCGATGAAATTGGCGGGAACGCGCGCCTTGAAGAGCTCCTGGTTTTCGAAGGGGTAGTGATACTGCGCCACCGGCATCGAGCCGGAGTCGAACCAGACATCGATCAGGTCGGTGACCCGGCGCATCACGCCCCCGCATTTCTCGCAGGTCAGCGTTACCCGATCGATGTAGGGCCGGTGGAGGTCGTCCTGCAGGGTGAGCCCAAGCTCAGCCACCGACCCGACGCAGCGCCGTTCGTCGCACTGTTCGCAGACCCAGACCGGAAGTGGCGTACCCCAGTAGCGCCAGCGCGAGAGCGACCAGTCGACGAGCGTTTCCAGCCAGTTCGCCATTCGTCCGGTGCCCACGTAGGGCGGGACCCAATTGACCAGGTTGTTGTTCCGGATCAACTCGTCCTTGACGGCGGTCGTCTTGATGAACCACGACGTCAAGGCGTAGTACAGAAGCGGCGTCCCGCATCGCCAGCAAAACGGATACGTATGCCGGATCGTCTCCGCCCGGTACATCAATCCGCGGCTGGTGAGGTCCTCGATGATCTTGGGATCGGCCTTCTTGGCGAAGAGGCCGGCAAATGGCTCGACCTCGGGCTTGAACCGACCCGAGAGGTCGATGACGTGTCGGACCGGGATCCCCTTTTTCAGGCAGAGCTCGAGGTCGTCGACGCCGTAGGCGGCCGCCGTGTGGACAATGCCGGTGCCGTCCGCCACCGAAACGAAGTCCGCATCAACGACGAAGAAGGCCGGCTTGTCGGGCATGAGATATGAATAAAGCGGCTTGTAGCGCTTACCTAGGAGGCTCCTGGCATCGACCTCCGCCTCGACCTGGTACTGGCCCTCGAGAACCGTGAGCCGCTCCCGGGCGAGGATGTAGCGCTCATCGCCCTGTCGAACGCGAACGTACGGGATGTTGAGACCGACGGCGAGGGCGACGTTGCCGGGCAACGTCCAGGGGGTCGTCGTCCACGCCAGAAAGTACGTTGCTGGCTCATCCTCGAGCTCGAACTTCACATACACGGAGGGATCTTCGATGTCGTCCTGGTATCCGAGCGCGAGCTCGTGGCTGGAAAGCGGTGTTTGGTCGCGCGGACAGTAGGGCACCACCTTGAACCCCTGGTAGAGCAGTTGCTTGTCCCAGATCTGCTTGAGGATCCACCAGACACTCTCCATGTAGGTGGCGTCGAGCGTCCGATAAGCCTTGTCGAAGTCGACCCAGTACCCCATCCGCTCGGTCACCTGGGCGAATTGGTCGATGTACGTGAAAACGCTCTCCCGGCAGAGCTTGTTGAAGGCCTCAATGCCGTACTTCTCAATGTCCTGCTTGCCCGTGAACTTCAGCTTCTTCTCGACCTCGATCTCGACCGGCAGGCCATGCGTGTCCCAGCCGGCTTTGCGCTCCACGTAAAAGCCTCGCATCGTTTTGTAGCGAGGAAAGAGATCCTTGAGGGCCCGTGCCAGGACGTGGTGGATGCCGGGAAGATTGTTGGCGGTGGGGGGTCCCTCATAAAAAACAAACGGCGGTTTCCCCTCGCGCTGGCTGAGGCTCTTGTGGAAGATGTCGCGCTCTTTCCAGAAGGCGAGCACAGCCAGTTCCAGCTCGGAGAAACCGGCGCGCGTCGAAACCTCCTGGAACATGGAGGCCAATTCTAGTGGCTCTCCTAGCCGAGGAACTGACCGGCCACGTAGAGCACCGCGATGGCGATCATCGGCGAGAAGTCCACGCCCAGACGAGTTGGGATGACGCGCCGCAATGGCCCCAAGATGGGTTCCGTCACGTCGACCAGGAATCCCATGAACAGTCCGTGGTAATCACGGATGAACCAGGACGCGGCAGCTCGCACGAAGATGGCAAAGATAAAGAGATAGATCAGGACCTGGGCGAACGTGTGCAGGAAATTGATGACGTTCTGCACTGCGGAAATTCAGCGCGGTCCGAAGAGCGCGCGGCCCAATCGTAGCATGGTCGCGCCTTCTTCCACGGCGATCGCGTAGTCGTCCGTCATCCCCATCGACAGAACCGGTAGCGCGATGCCGAGTTGCTGGCTCGTCTTGTCGCCCAGCGCGCGCAGCTGCTGGAAGACCGGCCGGTTCGCCTCAGGTTCCTCGACCATCGGAGCCACCGTCATCAGCCCGCGGAGCCGCAAATGCTGCGCCGCATTGACGGCCGCTGCCACCGCCGCCAGGTCCGCCGGCAGCACGCCCGTCTTCTGTGGTTCCTCCGCCACATTGACCTCGATCAGCACATCGAGCGGCGCCAGGATCCGCCGGTCGAGCGTCTCCGCCAGCCCGACGCTGTCCACCGATTGGACCATTTGGAAGCGGCCCTCGATGAACTTGACCTTGTTCGTCTGCAGATGCCCGATGAGATGCCACTCGACACTGGCGGGCCCGATCTCATCGATCTTCGGGAGCGCCTCCTGCACCCGGTTTTCCCCCAGGATGCGCAGCCCGACGGCCAGGGCTTCCCGGACGCGTTCCACCGGAAACCCCTTGGTAACCGCTACCAGGACCACGTCATTGGGATCGCGACCGGCCTGCTCGGCGCTGCGCGCGATGGTTTGGCGGATGGCCTTCAGCTGGGCATCGATCGAATCGGTCATCGCTCAGGGCGCAACGACGACCGAGAGGAAGCGCCCGGGACGGGCGCCGCGGTGGGAAAACCACCGGTCCTCCTCGAGCGTGCACCAACCGGGCGACTGGATCCGGCTGGGCGCGACGCCCTCGTCCTCCAGCTGGAGGCGGATGACGCCCGCGATATCGAGCCGGACATCGCCATCCGTCCGCAAGTAGCGATTCTCGCGGCCGTAGCGAGCCGCGAATTGCTCGGCGACCTCTCGCCCGACCTGGTAGCAGCCCGCGCAGATCCCCGGCCCAATCAGGACATCGAGCTCGCCAGGCTTGCTGCCGTAGGCAAGGTGCAGCGCCTGCACCGCCTTGGTCGCAACACCGGCGAGCGAGCCGCGCCACCCGGCGTGCGCCCCGGCGACGACGCCGCGGCCGCTATCGAGAAAGAGCAGTGGAAAGCAGTCGGCGTGGTAGGTCACGACCGCCTGGCCGGGAACGTCCGTGGCTAGGGCGTCGGTGTCGAAGACACACTGCCCGCCTTCTGGCTGCCGCCGGTGGAAGGTCACGATGTTCGACCCATGCTCCTGGACGGTCATCAGGGCCCGGGCGAGGTCGAAGCCCAGCTGATCGGCGAGCTGCTGGCGCCGCCGCATCACCAGCTCGGGATCGGTCGAGCCGGTGAGCCCCATGGAGCCGAGCGCCCGAGTGCTGAATCCGTGCCGGGCCGGAAATCCGGCGACGCTGACGACGGAGGCGAGCTCTAAGGCGGCGATGGGTTCAGCCTCGCTTTTCGCGGGTCAGCAGCTGGTCGATCTCGTGTTTGACCTCCTGGAGGTCCATGAACGAACGGTAGACCGAGGCGAAGCGAATGTACGCCACCTCGTCCAGGCCGCGGAGCTTGTCCATCACCAGCTCGCCAACTTCACGGGAAGGGATCTCGACCTTGCCGCGGGTTCGGAGCTCGGCCTCGATCTCGTCCACGACCCG